>QKEK01000190.1 GCA_003251775.1 Clostridia bacterium
TGTATGTATATCAACTCAGGTAGGCTGTAAGATGGGGTGCGACTTCTGTGCCTCTGCAAAGGCTGGATTTATAAGAAATCTAACTCCAGGCGAGATGTTGAATCAAATACTAACTGTGATAAAGGATACAGGGGAAAGGATTAGCAATGTTGTGCTGATGGGAATAGGTGAGCCATTTGATAATTATGATAATGTAATGAAATTCATACATTTGCTTAATCATAAAAAGGGATTAAATATCGGGCACAGAAAAATAACCATATCAACCTGTGGGTTAATACCAGAAATAGAAAAATTTATGGAAGAAAATATACAAGTGAATTTATCAATTTCATTACATTCAGCTGAAGAAGTCATAAGAAGTAATATTATGCCAATTAATAAGAGATATACTATTGACAAATTGATAAAGACATGTAAGATATATACTAGGAGGACTGGTAGGCGAATTACATTTGAGTATTCGTTAATGGAGAATGTTAATGATTCAGAGGAACAGGCAGAGAAATTATCAAGCTTAATAAGGGGTATGCTATGCCATGTTAATCTAATTCCAGTTAATGTGATACATGAAGGCATGTATAAGAAGTCAAGCAAGCAAAGGTTAAATGCTTTTAAAGATGTGTTGGAAAGAAACAAAATACCGGTATCTGTAAGAAGAGCTCTTGGAAATGATATAATGGCTGCTTGTGGGCAATTAAGAAGAGGCCAAGCTGGAGGTTTTGATTAATTTGAAATTTAGTGCTAGATCCGATTGTGGAAGAGTAAGAGAAAAAAATGAAGATAGCTTTTTAGTTTTATTTGAGCAGTGTAATATAAGGTATCCTGTTTTCTTAGTAGCCGATGGAATGGGTGGTCATAATGGCGGAGAGATTGCTAGTTCTATGTTGACAGAGTACATAAAAAACAAGATATTAGATAATCCCGAGAGGTTGCAGGCTCAGGATGAAAGAGAGTCTTTTATAAAAGAAATTATACATGATGCAAATAAGATAATCTTTTTGAAGTCAAAAGAAGAGACAGACCTAAGTGGGATGGGGACTACAATTACAATGGCTGTATTGCTTGATAGCGAGGTATTGTTTGCACATGCTGGCGATAGTAGGGCGTACATAATCAGAGAAAGTGAGATAATAAAGGTTACTGAAGACCATTCGTATGTGCAAGAATTGGTTAATAGCGGACAAATCTCCAGTGAAGAAGCTGAGATACATCCAAAGAGAAATATGATAACAAGGGCAATAGGTACAGAGGATGATATAGAGATAGATTTTTATTTGCATTCCATTCAAAGTGGGGACTACATTGTTCTTTGTTCAGATGGCTTGACAAATATGGTTGAACAAAATGAGATAATAGACATATTGCATAGGCAATGCTCAGTAGAAAATAAGGTAACAGAATTAATAAATCTTGCTAATGATCGTGGTGGAACAGATAATATAACAGTTATTGTACTTAGCATATAACATTAAATAAGGGTGAATGAAATTGATAGGAAAAGTTTTAGGTAGCAGATATGAATTAATAGAAAAAATAGGCTGTGGTGGCATGGCTGTAGTTTATAAGGCGAAGTGTAATTCTCTTAATCGATATGTAGCGGTTAAGATACTTAAGCAGGATTATATAAGTGATGAGGAATTTGTAAAAAGATTCAAGAATGAGGCACTGGCGGCGGCTAGTCTTTCGCATACCAACATTGTATCAGTATATGATGTAGGGCAACAGGATGACATTTATTATATCATAATGGAGTATGTAGATGGAATGACACTAAAGTCATACATTAAGGACGTTGGTAAGATGGAGTGGAAGGAAGCCGCTGGGGTAGGCATAAGAGTATGCAACGCTTTAAAAAGAGCACATTCAAACAATATTATTCACAGGGATATTAAACCACAGAATATTCTTTTAACAAGTGACGGAACACCTAAGGTTACAGACTTTGGTATTGCAAAGGCGGCAAATTTTTCTACAGCAACAGTTGTAGCTAATACTATAGGATCTGTACATTACTCTTCTCCAGAACAAGCAAGAGGTGGATATACAGATGAAAAATCTGATATTTATTCTATGGGGATTACATTATATGAAATGGTTACAGGCAAGCCACCATTTGATGGTGATACGGCTGTAACAGTTGCTATTAAGCATCTTCAGGATGAAATGGTTCCGCCAAAGGATATTAACCCATTAATTCCAGATGGATTAAACTATATAATAATGAAGGCTACTCAAAAGAATAAAGAGGATAGATACGATAGCGTTAGTGATATGGAAGAGGATATTAAAAAAATAATAAAATTCCCCGACTATACTGCTATGGATTTCAGAAATGATGAAATAGATAAATTTAAAACACAAAAAATAGAAATAGGTGATGATATTTTGAGACAGACAAAATCTAAAAATGGAAGTATGGATAACAAAAGGAACAATGCGAAAAAGAGGAAGACAAATTCCTTATTACTAACATTTTTACTTTATTTAATAGTAATTGGAGTTATGGGGTTTATCGTATATAAATTTATTTACCCAATATTTACAGATATAATGCCTGGTGTAATTCAGCCATCAACAGAGTTTTATGTAGGTGACTATGTCGGAAGACCCTATGACGAAGTAGTCGCTGAGCTAGATAAAAGTGGTGTAGGATATGAGGTCGAATACATTTTTAATGAGGAGTACGAAGAGGGAGTAGTGTTAAAACAGAGTGAGAGCCCAGACACAAAAATGAAGGTAGGAGACATTGTTAAGCTTAAGTTTGTAGTAAGCAAGGGAATAAATGAGATTGAGATAACCAAAGATTTTAAACATGAGAATTATTTAAGTGCTTTTAACACCATAAAGTTTGATTGGAATCTTGTGCCTATTGTTAAGGAAGAGTACAATGAGTTTGTTGGAGTTAACGATGTTATAAGGATTGAACCTGGAGTGGGAACAGTTGTTATGCCTGGTGATGAGATTGTTATATATAAGAGCTTAGGTCCTGAGCTCAAGGATACCGAAGTGCCTGATTTGGTGGGAAAAACTCTGGAAGAGGTTGGAGAGATTCTAGAAACAGCTAATCTGAAAATAGGCAGGATTTATCCAGAAGACCCTGATGCAAAAAAGGGCAATGTGATTATAAAGCAGGAGCCTGCTGCACTAATTATGGTTAAAGAGGATACCGCAGTCCATGTATACCTAGAGGAGTTAAGGGATGAGCCAGTGGAAACTACAGCTGTACCAGATAATAATGGTGAGACACCAGACGGAATAAATACTATTTACCATAATGTAAGTCTACCGGAGGGCAGAGAGTATGGAGAGACGGTTAAATTATCTATAATGCATCGACCATCTGATACTGATACAAGTACGATATTAGTTAATCAATTTATTAAGAAATCAGATTTTCCTAAAGCGGTGCCAATTCCTGTGCCCGAGGGCGGTAGTAACACTATAAGGGTTATTCTTGATGGGATAGAAATTTA
>QKEK01000224.1 GCA_003251775.1 Clostridia bacterium
TGCCAGATTTTTTTCACCATTGACAACGGCAGATTTTACTAAGTGCAGTAGTATTATTTATTATACAAGAGAAGCATTAAAAGAAGTAAACACCGACATTATTAAATTTGCTGAAGCCGAAACGCTAGATGCACACGCAAATTCGATAAGGGTAAGATTTGAGTAAATCAGTTATAAATCAGTTGTATAGCAGTGTTTTAGGCTTGATTGTAGTAAGTAGAATATGAAATGCACAAAAAACTGAAGCTTGAGAGTATAAACAAAGCTAAATAAAATGACCTGTCTTAAGAAAGGATTAGATAAAAAATGAGCAGATTCTGGAGTGAAGTAACAAAGAATATAAAGCCTTATGTACCAGGTGAACAGCCAAGGGATAAGAAATATATAAAGCTAAACACAAATGAAAGCCCATATCCTCCTTCTCCTAGAGTAATAGAAGCTATTAATACTATGAATTTAGATGAACTCAGGCTCTATCCAGACCCAGAGTGTACAGATTTGATGAATGAAATAATAAGGTTTTATGACGTAAATAAAAAACAGGTGTTTGTAGGAAATGGCTCTGACGAGGTACTTGCCTTTTCATTTAAGGCATTTTTTAATGCAGGAGATACAATTATATACCCTGATATTACATATAGCTTTTATCCTGTTTATACAAAGCTGTTCAGCCTTAGTCCAGAGGTAGTAAAGCTTGAGGATGATTTCACTGTGAACGTAAATGCGTTTTGTAGCAGGGATAACGGGATAATAATATCTAATCCAAATGCACCTACGGGTATAGCTTTATCGCTTGAAAGTATAGAAAAAATAGTGAAAACTAATTCAAATAAAATTGTAATTATTGATGAAGCATATATTGATTTTGGTGCAGAAACCGCTGTAAAGCTGGTTGATTTATATGATAATCTGCTTGTTATTCAGACACTTTCAAAATCTCGCTCCCTAGCAGGAATGAGAGTTGGCTTTGCTATTGGACATGAGGATTTAATCGAGGGGCTAAACAGGGTCAAAAACTCTATAAACTCCTACACCTTAGACAGGATGGCAATTGTTGCTGGAGCGGAGGCTTTTAAGGATAAGGATTACTTTGAAACAACTGTAAGTAAAACTATTTCAACCAGAGCCTATACTACTGTTGAGCTAAGGTCACTTGGTTTTGAGGTGCTAGAATCTAGTGCTAACTTTGTGTTTGCTACGCATCCAAAGTTCAATGCAGAGGATATATATAAGTCATTACGAGAAGCAGGTATACTGGTGCGGTATTTTAAGCTTGACAGGATAGATAACTTTTTGAGAATCTCAATAGGAACTGATGAGGAAATGAAGCAGTTGATAATTGAACTAAATAGGATATTACCTAAGATTGATTAAGTAAGCATATAAATATACGCAAGTACTGCCAATATTGAGTATGGTTTTGAATCAATGTATTACGATGCAAAAAGCTTAATCCAAAAAGCATATTGTGGCAATTAATAGTGTATGATATAATGGTTTAGGTTACCCATTAATTATCCAAGGAGGCGGAGAATATGAATAGGAAGGCTGAGATATCAAGAAAAACAGCAGAAACTGATATTAAACTATCAATAAATATTGATGGAAATGGTAATAGCTCAATTAACACAGGCATAGGCTTTCTGGATCATATGCTGGTGCTTTTCTCAAAGCACGGCTTTTTGGATTTATCAATAGAATGTAAGGGTGATTTAAGGGTTGACTCACATCATACTATTGAGGATGTGGGAATTGTTCTAGGACAGGCCATTAATAAGGCTTTAGGTGAAAAACAGTCAATTAATCGTTATGGAAGCTCAATGGTACCCATGGACGAGACATTGGTAAGCGTGGCTATGGATATTAGTAATAGACCATATCTTGTAAGTAACCTTAGTTTTAGTGTAGAAATCCTAGGAGACCTTCAAACAGAAATGTTTGAGGAATTCTTTAGAGCAGTTGCCTTTAATGCAGGCATTACTTTACATATTAATCTTATAAATGGCAATAATAATCATCATATTGCAGAGGCTGCTTTCAAAGCATTTGGTAGAGCACTTGATCAGGCAACAGCAATCGATAACAGGATAAGTGGAGTTATGTCAACTAAGGGGGTTCTATAGAATTTAAAGCTCAGAAAGAGCGTACAGCTTATGAACCTTTTTGTTTTCACAATAAGAGCTTAAAGTTAAGCTTGATTAATAAATATGATAAATTAACGGAGGAGCATAATATGCTATTAAGAGACACAGATTTCATTAAAAGACCTCTTTTTGCAAAGGGGAAGGTAAGAAATATCTATGATTTAGGTGATAAGCTACTATTGGTGGTTACAGACAGAATATCTGCTTTTGACGTTGTTTTTGATGACTTAATTCCTAATAAAGGTAAGGTACTCAACAGTATTTCAGAGTTCTGGTTTGATTATACAAAGGACGTAATTGGAAACCATGTAATCACTACTAATGTTGAAGAGTATCCAGAAGAGCTTTCACAGTATAAGGAAGAGCTTCAGGGTCGCTCAATGCTTGTAAAGAAAGCGGAAATGGTTCAGGCAGAGTGTATAGTAAGGGGTTATTTGGAAGGCAGTGGATTAAAGGATTATAAAGCTACTGGCTGTATCTGTGGTATTAAATTGCCAGAGGGCTTAAAACAGGCAGATAAGCTACCAGAGCCAATTTTTACACCCTCAACAAAGGCTCAGGAGGGTCATGATGAGAATGTTTCATTCGAGGTCTTAAAGGAGCAAATTGGAGTTGAGCTTGCAGAAAAGCTAAAGCAAAAAAGTCTTGAGCTATATTTAAAGGCAAGTAAATATGCAGAGAGCAAGGGCATAATACTTGCAGATACAAAATTTGAATTTGGTATTCTTGACGGTGAGCTAATTATAGCTGACGAGATATTTACCCCTGACTCCTCAAGATTCTGGGCAATGGATGAGTATGAGCCAGGTAGAGCACAGAAGAGCTTTGATAAGCAATTCTTAAGAGAATATCTTGAAACTATTGACTGGAACAAGCAACCTCCTGCTCCAAAGCTTCCAGAGGAGGTCATTAAAAATACAGAAGCTAAGTATATAGAAGCTTATGAAAGAATAACAGGTAAAAAGCTATAAAATGTATTGAGTATATTGTGTTAA
Organism: Clostridia bacterium; assembly: GCA_003251775.1. Taxonomy (GTDB): domain Bacteria; phylum Bacillota; class Clostridia; order DSM-8532; family SZUA-474; genus SZUA-474. The sequence goes on from QKEK01000224.1 coordinate 3,140, forward strand.
CTTATGCTTATACACAAATTTGCGTTGTTTTTAAATTAATATAAAAGCATTGCAAATTTACTGCAATAATGCGAAATGACTTGATATTAGAGTTTAAGTTGAAATCTAATCCATAGAAGGGGTTAGATTTCAATGCTTTTAGTCCAGACAGATTTATGTAACAAATTAGAAAGGCTTAGATAACTTTATAGAGGTTAGTCAAAGCTTTTGAATCAGGAGCAGTGGTGAAAATGATAGCAATAATTGATTACGATGCAGGAAATTTAAGAAGTGTTGAAAAGGCTCTGCACTATATTGGAGCAGAGGTAGAGGT
>QKEK01000213.1 GCA_003251775.1 Clostridia bacterium
ACTCTTGCAAAAAAGATTGAGCAGGTATTAAAGGATGAATTAAAGCCCGAAAATATTAGGACAGTAATTGAAATGGCGGAGTATTTAAAGTTTAAGGAAAGTCAAAAGATATGGGCACAAGTTAATGAAGCGGAGATGGAATATATAACTGAAGAAGAATTAACCCTTATTGAGGAAGTTAAAGCAAAAGGAGAATTTATAGATCAAAATTTGCTTTTAAAAGAACTAGGGATTAATGGAGATGAAATACAGAATTAAATACGAGAGAAATTGTGCCAAATACCTGCAAAGACTTGATAGGAATACTCAGATTAGAATAATTAATGCAATTAATCAACTTCCATTTGGGGACATAAAGCTACTGCAAGGGAATAAAGATAATTATAGCTTACGTGTTGGTAGCTGTAATTATCTTTAGTAAGAATGACAATACATTTACTATTGTAGTAATAAAAATTGCTCCTTGTGGAGAAGTCTATAAAAAATATGAAAGCATAATTATTGCCTATTGGATTATTGTCTATATGCTTATAAATGCTTTTGCCGCCATACTGAAGGGGGAATGCCCTCGTGCTTTTTCATCACCTTAGAAAGGTAAAAGGAGTCGCTAAAGCCCACCATCTCAGCTATACTACTAAGTGTCAGCTCATGATTAAGTAATAGCTTTTTCGCATTCTCAAGTCGTATCTGGTTTAAGTAAGTACCAATACTTAAACCAGCTTCCTTTTTAAATAGCTTACTCGTATAATCTTCACTTAGTCCAACAAGCTCTGATAATTGGTGCAAGGTTATTTTGCGGTAATAATTAATCCTGATATACTGCTTTATTCTAGAGGAGATACCGCCATTTGTCATAACAGGAATACCCTTTTGAAGAAGCTCCTGCTCGTAAATGTTTTTTAGAATCTGGAGTAGCATAATCTTAGCATCAATTTGCCATGTAAGACTCTGCTCGTCATATGACTGAACTATATTTTCAAATAAGTATTCAATTTCTGAATAATTCTTAGGTATGAAATATTCAGGAAATTCAAAACCGTTATTAAGTATTACTTCAGGTCTTATAAAAGCTTCCCAGGGAAGCTTTTTTTCAGACAAAGCCTTCTTGTCAGTAGTCACTATCTTTTCAAGCTGGTACACATCCTCCCTGAAAGTAAAATCAAAATGTATCCATAAAACGTAAGGATTTGTATCTGGGTTTACCCATACTCTATGTATACGGTCAGGCTTTATGAGTATAAGTGTATTTGGCTTCATAACATAGTGAGTATCATTTATTGAAATGCTTGCAGAGCCACTTACACAGTACATCATTTCATGGTCGTATATCCTGCGAGAATGCTGCCAGCTTTTACCGCTCTCTTTTCCAGCTTTTCTTACATACGGAGATAAGGCGTCCATTGTTAACTCAACTGTTTTTGACATAAATATAAGCTCCTATAAAATATTATTAGTTAGTAAATTATGTTAGCATACATTAATTATGATTTTGATTATCCCATTCGTAGAAATACTTATTAATGGATACTAATCATTAAATCTAAATAGAATGTAATAAGATTCATTATGCTTAATATAGCTTAAAATAAAGTGCTAGTCAACACTTAGCTCGAGCTTTTAGTTGTTGCATATTTGATCATAATCATACTCAGTATAGACAGTTATTTGAGTATTAAATTCAAAAACAATAAATAATAGCTTATAAATATACAAAATTACAATATACTCGAGTGCGGAATTTTACATGGAAATCTCCGTTTATAACATTTGTTTTTCATAAGTAAATTGATAAAATTAAGATAAGACTAGCTTGCCTAATCAAAAGCTTTAAAAACGCTTGTATATTTATTCAATACAACGCAAAATAGTGTATAAATATACAACAACGCAATACACTCAAACTACAAGGTTCTTAATATTTAGAAAAGGAGCTTAACAAAATGAAAAAAACTAACATACTATTAATCACAAGCGACCAACAGCACTGGAATACAATTGGTGCTTTTAACCCTGAATTAAGCACGCCTAATCTTGACAGGCTTGTTAAAGAGGGGACAACATATACTAGGGCATATTGTCCTAATCCCACATGTACACCTACACGTGCATCAATTATTACTGGGAAATACCCAAGTCAGCATGGGGCATGGACGCTAGGAACTAAGCTTTCAGAGAATGAGCATACTGTTGGAGAGGACTTTATTAAGGCAAACTACCGTACAGCATTAATAGGAAAAGCACACTTTCAGCCATTAGCATCTACAGAGGAGTATACCTCCTTAGAGGCATATCCAGTATTGCAAAATCTTGATTTTTGGAAAAATTATAAAGAAGAATTTTACGGGTTTGAGCATGTAGAGCTTGCAAGAAATCATACCAATGAGGCACATGTAGGACAGCACTATGCATTATGGATGGAGGAAAAGGGCTGTAAAAACTGGAAGGACTATTTCCTGCCACCCACAGGGAATATGGATAAGGGTATACAGCATAAGTGGCCAATACCAGAGGAGTTTCATTATGATACATGGATAGCAGAGAGAACCAATGCAATGCTGGAACAGTATAAGAACAATAATGAAAACTTCTTCTTATGGGCAAGCTTCTTTGACCCGCACCCCGACTATCTGGTGCCAGAACCATGGGATACTATGTATGACCCTGACGAGTTAACTATACCTCAAATGGTAGAGGGAGAGCATGACAAGAATCCTCCGCATTTTAGACTAACACAGGACAAAAATCCTGAAATATCTTCTTATCTAAGCTCAGGAAAAGCATTACATGGTGTACATTCACACCTTCATGACAGGGAGAAGCTGAAGAAGGATATAGCCATCTATTATGGTATGGTAAGCCTTATGGATAAGTACATAGGTAAAATTCTCGACAAGCTGGATGAGTTGGGGCTTAAAGAAAATACGCTGGTTGTTTTCACCACTGACCATGGACATTTTTACGGACACCATGGTCTAATAGCAAAGGGACCATTCCTGTATGAGGATATGATAAAAATTCCTTTTATCGTTAGACAACCAGGTAAAGTCGTAGCAAATAAAATGTCAGAAGCCCTACAATCTCTCGTTGATTTAGCACCTTCATTCTTAAATGCAGCTAATCTTAAAGTACCAAGAGAAATGACTGGAGTTGACCAAAGTAAGGTGTGGTATGGTGAAGTGGAAGGGGCAAGAGACCACATAATTTGTGAGCATCATCACGATCCAACCACTGTTCATTTGAAAACATATGTAGATAAGCGTTATAAGATTACGGTATACTATAACCAAACCTACGGGGAGCTATTTGACCTTGAAGCGGATCCAGAAGAGCTTAACAACCTTTGGGATGCTCCAGAGCACAGGGAATTGAAAATGGAATTGCTACTAAAATATATTTGGGCAGAGCTAGGCAAAGAGCCAATGTGGATGCCGAGAATAGCTCATGCTTAGG
>QKEK01000322.1 GCA_003251775.1 Clostridia bacterium
ATAGCCTTGACAAGGAATATTATGATTTATGCATTAGAGGAGATAGCACAAGAAAGTGGACAAGATATATCAAGCTTAATTAACTCAGTTAGAGAGTGTAAAAATGAGTGGAAAAACATTAATTTATATATGAATAGCAGGTACTTGAACAAAGAATTTGTGCTTGATAAAAAGTATAAGAGGATATTTGAGAGAATAAAGGAAAAGGAATTGTTAATGATAGAGGAGCTTAAAAAGTTTCTAGGGCTTGATAACCACTGAAAGCGGTTTCCAAGCCATTTTGTCTTGGCGATTTAACGAACTCCATTAAAATAATCATCAAATTTGAAGTTCGTTAAACGCTTACATATTACAATAATTTGAAAAGTAAGCCATTTAGGAGGAATAGTAATGCCAGTAATTGAATTATTAGCTGAATTAAATAAATTGGGGATAAGGCTTTGGCTAGAGGAGGAGCAGCTTAGGTTTAAGGCTCCAAAGGGAGCATTAACAGGAGAGCTTCGTGAGGAGCTTGTTGGCAGGAAAGAGGAAATAATTAAATTTATCTCCAAAACAAATGCTCAAAAATCAATTAATATAGAGAATCAATTACGGTGAAATCTAGGGAAGGTAATGAATTCCCTACCTCGTACTCACAGCAATCAATATGGTTTCAGCAATTGATGAAGGCAGAAAGTATCTATAATATATCAAATGCTATAAGTATAAAGGGAAGAATTGATCTAGTAGTAGTTGAAGAGGCTATAAGGCAGCTAGCAACTAGACATGAGATTTTAAGAACAACCTTTAGAAATGAGAAGGGTACTCCTTTACAAGTTATTTCGCAGAATGTGAGTATAGAAATTGAAATACAAGACATAAGTAGTTTTGATGCGTACACTCAAGACAGAGAGCAAGAAAGAATAATAGATGAGAAGTCTTGGAGGTCTTTTGACCTAGAAAAAGGACCTTTATGGAGATTTATAATTATTAAGAAATCAGATGATGAGCACATATTTTTGTTTTGTATACATCATATCATTTCCGATGCATGGTCAAACAGCATCTTTGTAAATGAGTTTTTTGCTATATACCAAGCCATAATTAATAATGAGCCAGTAAGGCTATTGACTTTACCTATACAATTTGCTGATTATGCTACATGGCAGCGTGAACGCTTTAATAAGCCAGAGGTAAGAGAGCCATTGCTTAAGTATTGGAGTAAGAAGCTGGAAAACCCAACAACACTTGAAATCTGCGTAGATTTTCAAAGACCTTCAATACAAAGTAAAAAGGGTAAAACCAAAAATATTCTACTATCAACTGAGTTGTCAAAAAAATTAACAGAGTTTTGTGTCGAAAATGATATTACATTATTTATGTTTTTGTTTACTGCTTTTAATACTCTGTTATTTAGGTATACAAGGCAAGAGGATATAATGATTGGGACAGTGGTTGCAAATCGTAGTCAGCATGAAGTTTTAAACATAATGGGGTTTGTTGTAAATACTCTAGTTAGTCGTACAGCCTTGCAGGGTGATGTTTCCTTTAATAATTTATTAAAGCAAGTGAAAAAGAATACTGTAGAGATGTATGAGCATCAAGAATTACCTTTTGATATTCTTTTAGAGGAATTGAAGCCAGAGAGGGATTTAAGTCGCACGCCCTTATTTCAAGTGATGTATATACACCAAAGTGCAAATAATGAGGACCTAAATATTTCAGGGTTGAAAATAAAACAAGTTGAGATAGAAAACAAAATTGCATTATTTGACTTGAGATTGGTTACGGAAGAAACAGAAAATGGAATAAGATGCAACATAGACTATTGTACAGCTTTATATAAGGATGAAACAATAGAAAGGATGTTAGGTCATTTTAAGGTTATTGTTAATGAGGTCCTAAATAATCCAGAAGTTCAGCTTAACAAAATAGATATGCTAACAGTAAGTGAAAGACATCAAATACTCAATGACTTCAACAATACACAGACAGACTACCCTAAAAACAAAACTATTCACGAATTGTTTGAAAAGCAGGTGGAGAGAACACCTGATAATATAGCGTGTAGCTTTGAGAATGAACAAATAACATATAAGGAATTAAATAAAAAAGCTAACCAATTAGCAAGTAAGCTAAGGACAATGGGGGTAGAGCCAGATAGTGTAGTTGCAATTATGATAGAACGCTCGATTGAAATGATAGTAGGAATGCTTGCTGTGCTAAAAGCAGGAGGAGCATACCTTCCAATAGACCCTGACTATCCAGCTGAAAGAATTAGCTATATGCTTCAAGATAGCGAAACTAAAATATTATTGACCAGAGAGACTCTGGCTGATAAGCTTTGCACCGATAGCTTGGCTAATAGAATCAATATAGTTGACTTAGATTGTATAGACTTATATGGTGGTGAGGACATAAATCCAGATAATATTAATAAGCCATCAGATTTAGCGTATATTATATATACTTCAGGTACAACTGGTAAGGCAAAAGGAGCTATGATAGAGCACAAAAATGTTGTCAGACTGCTTTTTAATGATAAATTTCAGTTTGATTTCAGTGAAAAGGATGTATGGACAATGTTCCACTCCTTCTGCTTTGACTTTTCTGTGTGGGAAATGTATGGAGCGTTACTATATGGAGGTAAGCTTGTAATAGTGCCAAGAACGGTTGCATATGACCATAAGGAATTCCTTAAGCTATTAAAGAAAAATAAAGTCACAGTGCTTAATCAAACACCTACAGCCTTTTATGGTTTAATGAATGAGGAATTACAAAGGGATAGTGAAAATAATCAAAGCTATAATAAAAAGCAGAATAATGAAGAAGTACAAGAGAGAAATGGAGCAAATAACAGTAATGAAACTCAATACATTAATGAGCAACTATGTATTAGTTATGTTATTTTTGGTGGAGAAGCACTAAAACCAAGTATGTTAAAGGAGTGGAAGCAAAAATATCCTGCTACAAGGCTAATTAATATGTATGGAATAACCGAAACGACGGTTCATGTTACATATAAGGAAATAACTGATTTAGAGATAGAGAATGGCATAAGCAATATAGGTAAGCCAATCCCTACACTTTCTACATACATAATGGATAGTAATTTGACACTATTGCCAATTGGTGCAATAGGTGAGCTATGTGTTGGAGGGGACGGCGTAGGACGTGGTTATTTAAATAGACCAGAGCTAACGGCACAAAAATTTGTGCAAAATCCATATAAGTCAGAGGAAAGATTGTATAGATCGGGAGATTTAGCCAAGCTATTACCTGATGGTGATATGGAGTACTATGGCAGGCTTGATCATCAGGTAAAGATAAGAGGACATAGAATAGAGCTAGGAGAAATAGAGGCACGGTTATTACAACATGAAGCAGTTGAAGAGGCAGTTGTAATTGCTAGAGATGATAGTGAAGGCATAAAGTACCTATGTGCATATTTAGTAAAAGGTGCTGAGTTAACAATACAGGCTTTAAGGGAGTACTTATCTAGTGAGCTTCCTGGGTATATGATACCTTCGTATTTTGTTGAGCTAGAAAAAATGCCATTAACATCAAATGGTAAGCTTGATAGAAAGGCATTGCCAGACCCTGATGGAAGTATAAACACAGGTACGGAGTATATTGCTCCGTCTAACGACATAGAGGAAAAGCTAGTAGAGATATGGCAGGAGCTACTTGGAGTTGAAAGAGTTGGTATAATGGACAACTTCTTTGATTTGGGAGGACACTCTCTTAAAGCAACATCACTAATTGCGGAAATACATAAGGTGCTTGGCGTTGAAGTATCAATAGTAGAGGTGTTTATATCACAAACTGTAAGGGAGCTGGCGTTACGAATTGGTGAAGGTAAGAGAAATGAATTTAGTGTAATTGAACCAATTGAGAAAAAAGACTTTTATCCTGTTTCAGCGGCACTATTAAACCAGTTTGATAAATCAAGCACTAGCTATAACATATCCGCGGCTAATACAATTAAGGGTAATCTGGATTATGAAAAGCTAGAACAGGTATTTCAGAAAATGGTACAAAGGCATGAAGCCTTCAGAACCTC
>QKEK01000246.1 GCA_003251775.1 Clostridia bacterium
ATACAAAATACCACACATTTTTATAAACATCTTTATCAGAAAATCAATTATAGAATACAGCAGCTATGAATAATATGGTAAAGGAGGCGAGCTAATGAGTAAAAGAGTATACATTATTCTATTACTGACACTATCTTTACTATTTAGTCTTATAGTAACTTCAATTACATTAGCACAAAATGATATACCTGACAAGGTTTTAGAAGCGGCTGAGCTTGGAATTACATCGTTTAGGATAAGAGATGCTGCTATTCTAGGATTTGAATTAGAACCAGAAGACAAGCTAACACTTGGTCAGGGGTTTGAAATTAGTTGCGTTGACAAAAACAAACTAGATCACAAAAAGAAAAAAAGCCTACTGGATGTAACAACTGTATTCAAAGAGTCATGGAACTTTACTATAGACCAAAATGGTGAGCCACTAACATTTATGTCAATTGGAAAGGATAGAGGCGGTAATTATACAGTAACATCAATGGGTGGAGATGCTAAAGACTTTGGGATATCACTTAAAAAAATCAAAAAGGAAACAGACGATGTTAAATTAGTAGTTGGTGGCTTTAATTATTTTTTTATTGGAAAAAAGGATGGCAAAGAAATAATAATATCCTCTATACCTTCAGGCAAGGGGGAAGCACTTGATAATAGCAAATTCAGAACTACTGATGAAGTAGTAAAGCATTTTCAGAAGTTAGTAGACTCTAGTAAATCAGATAGGTATGCAGGTGGAATAGGAGGAAGTGTAAGTGCAAGTAAAAGTAAGGATAAGGGCTTTAAAATGAATAAATTACATATAATGACAATAGCTGTTGGTATACTAATTATTATAGCACTAACGATAACCTTACTAAGACGCAAATTATCTAGGGCTTAAAACAAATACGACCATTTCCAGACTTTTAGGAATAAGTAGTTAAAAGTCTGGAGGTGGGAAAAATATTAAATACACGACGATGTAGCTTTTTCGTCCTTCATTAAGTCAAAGCCTATTTCTCAATCAAATATAGCTATTGATAACACGCAGGAAACATGAATTGATGTAGTAAATCTATTTGGTATTGAAGAACCTCTGCAATAAGCAGAATTTGCCTACACAACAACTAATTTGCATATACTAGAAAAAATTATCCCTTTAAAACTAAATGCAGATGTGCTATAATTGGAGCATATTAATTTGGTGGCGCAGTATTCTAGTCGGTGCTGCTGGTCCTGAAGGCGGGCCTAAAAATCCGCTTAAGGGCACATCGATGAAGTTCCTTGTGCTGGCTTGTTACGCCCAGTGATGGGCTGGTGCTGGGAGTTAAAGTTTAGGGGCGGTCTGCAATGGCATGCGGAGCCCGACCCCTCTACTGCGGAGGCCCTTACTCGTGGAAGATAGACCTCCGGTGTAATAGCCGGTGAAAAGCTTGACTACGTTAAGGGATTAAACCTGTGACGCGGTATCGCTTTACGATGCTGTACACAGCGTAGCCTGCCTTGAGTGGAGATAGCGGGATAATAGAACAGGTGTTAATGTTGCTAGGCCAGCACATTTGCATCATTGCTATTTGAAACTATATCTGCAAAAGAGGCTAGGGACACAGCAGACTGTTGAGGAAATCTCCTAGACTGTTGGAAACAGGTAAAGTGGGGATTGTAGTGTGGTCTAAGTGGCAATCAGGTTCCGTAACTGGCAACGAACGGCATCCTATTTAAAGGGAAACCGCTGTTGCGGCGACGCGACAGTATAGGATGGGGAAACCCTGCCTGACCTAAGCCGCAAAATTTACTCATTTTACAGCCACCTCGAATTAATTTTATAGTAGACAATAAATGTCAAACTTAAACAAAACGTATACATGAGGGTAAGCTAAAGCAAGTAAAGCGTATGCTTTGCAGGGTTTAGCTTATCCTTTTCTTGTGCAAACTGCCCCAAAAAGCAAGTGACGTTCATAAACTCCGAATCAATCAGATATACGAACCACACTAAGCCTATTGGGGCAATTAATTTAATCTTAACTTACTTGTTTAACGTTAGTGATTCTCTTAAAAACACTCTATTCCTGCGGAATACATTTATTTTCTAATAGCAAGCTAGGTATATCTATACTGTTAAATGTTTTTGCATCGTCATATGTAATAACATGAACCCAAAATATTTTCCCTGCTTGCTGTATGTTTACTGTTACATTATGAGGAAGCTGACCTGGATGAAACTGAATCAAATCGATAGCATTATCGCCATAATATGCCATATGCCATTCGGTCTCAAACATTGCATTTTCAGAGAATGAATATCTCTTTGCACCTCCACGTCTTAACCAAGCAACACTATATAGATTGGGTAAAATCGCTTTATCTTCTCTTTTTGTTGTAACAGTCCAAAAACCAAGCTTATTTTTTTCAACTATGGCCAACACAATTTTTTCATCTTTTGTGCTAGTTTTTATAACCTTGAATTCACCCTCAGTATAACCATAACTGTGTTCAATTTCATCAATATCGTAACTGTTTAGACCAGCCATTTTTAAAGCTATAGAAAAACTATTCATTTTCAATAGATTAATTATAATAAACGCCATGAATATTATAATTAAAGTTATACAAAGTTTTTTCATTTAACTAACCCCTTAAATCTTTACAAAAAACAATTTGTTTAGCAAACAAAATATGTTTGCAAATAACAATGATGCTAATATATGTTATCACTAACAACGGTTAATGTCAACATGTTTAGTAAATTTTTCAAATATCGAGTGTAGACTTATTGGTTTATGTAGCAAGGCTTCACATAAGTGCTTAAAAGCAACAGTAAAACATATATAAATATTATTGTCTGAATAATTACAAAACACTAGCAACCCAATTAAACTTATAATAAAATATCTGTATACTCACCAGCCTTTTGTGTTATAATGGAATAACACACAAAAGCACAGATTGGGAGATGAAAAAACAGATGGAGGACTACCGACCTCATTCGGGAATAAAGAAAATTAGCATAAAAAAGAGCTCGGGAAACGGGAACAAAAAAAAATCACTTTGGATCATAATAATAACAGCAATATCCTTTATATTGTCAATCAACATTTTATTCCTATCAACAAGGCTATTAGAAAGAGTCAATTTATTCATAGCATTCTTGACAGTACTAATAATAATACTAATCGGGGTTTTATTTGACATAATAGGTGTAGCAGTCGCAGCAGCAGAGGAAACACCCTTTCATGCCATGGCATCAAAAAAATACTTTGGTGCAAGGCAATCAATCCACCTAATCAGAAACGCCGACAGGGTAGCAAGCATATGCAACGACGTCATTGGAGACATCTGTGGCGTAGTAAGTGGAACAGCAGGAGCATACATAGTAGTAAGGCTCTCCCAGACAATACAGGACACAGCATTAATAGGAGCAGTCATAAGTGGGATAATCGCCTCACTAACAGTAGGAGGAAAAGCACTAGGCAAAAACATGGCAATAAACAACAGTAACATGATAGTATATAGAGTAGGAGTTATCGTTGCATTTTTCATGACAAGGATAAGAAGGAAACGAGGGTAAACAAAAAACATGGAAACACTAGAATGGGTAAACTCAATAGAGGACATGAGATTACTAGACTACGAACAGCTTAACAAGCTTTGTGAAGAGCTTAGGGCATTTATAATAGAAAAGATATCAAAAACAGGAGGGCATCTAGCCTCTAACCTTGGAGTAGTGGAGCTAACACTAGCTCTACACAAGGTATTCAGTACCCCAGAGGACAAAATAGTATGGGATGTAGGACATCAAACATACATACACAAAATACTAACAGGAAGGAAAGCCGAATTTGACAACCTGAGAAAAATGGGAGGAATATCAGGCTTTCCCAAAACAAAGGAAAGCCAGCATGACTGCTTCAATACAGGTCATAGCAGCACCTCCATATCAGCCGCACTAGGAATAGCAAAAGCAAGAGACTTACTAGGACAAAAAAACCATGTAATCTCAGTAATAGGAGACGGAGCAATGACAGGCGGAATGGCATTTGAAGCCTTAAATGATGCAGGACAATCCCATACAAACCTCATAGTAATACTAAACGACAACGAAATGTCCATCGCACAAAACGTAGGCGGAATGTCCAAATACTTAAGCAAAATCAGAACAGAGCCCTTTTACTACAAAGTAAAAGAAGACTTTCAAATGATAATTGACAAAATACCTGCCGTCGGAAAATCAGCAAAAAAAGTACTACACAAGGTAAAGGGCTCGCTAAAATTCCTACTAATGTCAGGCATGCTCTTTGAGGAGCTGGGATTTCACTACTATGGACCGATTGACGGGCATAACATAAAAGAAATGACAGACGTACTAGAAAAAGCAAAAATGATAAAAGGGCCAGTCTTCATACATATTTGTACCAAAAAGGGCAAGGGCTATGAGCCAGCAGAGCTAGAGCCCCATAAATTCCATGGAGTATCAGCATTTAATATAGAAACAGGAGAGAAAAAAAAGAAGGGTAATAAAACATACTCAGACGCATTTGGAGATGCAATGGTCGAGCTAGCAGAAAATGAGCCGTTATTAGTAGCAGTCAGTGCAGCAATGATAGACGGCACAGGGCTAAACAGCTTCAAAAACAAATATCCCCAAAGACTATACGACGTAGGGATAGCAGAGCAACACGCAGTAACCTTTGCGGCAGGGCTAGCCTCTCAAGGCATAAAGCCCGTAGTAGCAGTATACTCCTCATTTTTCCAGAGAGCATACGACCAGATACTACATGATGTAGCCTTGCAGAACCTAAGCGTAATTTTTGCAGCAGACAGAGCTGGAATAGTAGGTGAGGATGGAGAAACACATCAGGGCGTATATGACATATCCTTTATTAGCTCAATGCCTAACATGACAATAATGGCACCCTCTGATTACCATGAAATGAAGCAAATGATGAAATATGCTATAACAGAGCATAACGGACCAATTTTCATTAGATACCCAAGAGGAGAGGGTGAAGAGGACATAATAGAAAGATATGCACATTTACTAGACAGTAGAGCATCAGAAAACAGCAAAAAACCAGCAAGTCACACCCAAATCGAATACGGAAAAGCAGAAAAGCTTGTTGAAGGAAGCTCTATATCAATAATATCAATAGGAAACATGGTTGAAGTAGCAATACAAGTAGCAGATATACTTCAAAACAAGGGCATTCATTGCGACATAATAAACGCAAGATTCGCAAAACCATTAGATGAGAAAATGATAATAGAATCAGTAAAAAAGACAGGTGCGGTACTAACCATAGAAGACAACACCAAAATAGGCGGCTTTGGAAGCAGTTTAATCCAAATGCTAAGCCATAACCGCATACCAGCAATAACAGAAATAGTAGCATACCCTGACGAAATAATAACACATGGATCACCTATGCAGCTACGACAAAAATACAGCATGGACAAAGAAAGCATAGCATACAGGGCAGAAAAGCTGCTATCAGAAAGAAAAACAAACGGAGAGCTAAGGTTGAAAGAAGAGGATGGAATACAATAATGAAGGAAAGGCTAGATACACTATTAGTTAAAAAAGGACTGTATGAAAGCCGAGAAAAAGCCAGAAGAGCAATCATGGCAGGAGTAGTCTATGTTGAAAATCAAAAGCTGGACAAAGCCGGCACAACAGTAGATATCCAAGCACAAATACACATAAAAGAAAGCATAAATCCATATGTAAGCAGAGGCGGCTTAAAGCTAGAAAAAGGAATATCAGAATTTCGCATAGACCTAGCAGAAAAGACATGCATGGACATAGGAGCATCAACTGGTGGATTTACAGACTGTATGCTACAGAATCGAGCCAAAAAGGTCTTCGCAATAGACGTAGGATACGGACAACTAGCATGGAAGCTAAGAAACGACCCTAGAGTAATATGTATGGAAAGGACAAACTTCAGACATGTCAAAAAAGAGCAGATTGGCGAAGAGGTTGACTTCGCCTCTGTAGACGTATCCTTTATATCACTCAAGCTGATACTCCCAGTCGCAAAAACAATACTAAAAACCCACGGACATATGCTATGCCTAATAAAGCCTCAATTTGAAGCAGGCAGGGACAAGGTTGGGAAAAAGGGGGTCGTCAGAGACCCAAAGGTACATACAGAAGTAATAAGCACCATAATTGACTTCACCCTTGACCAGAGCTTCGAGGTTATTAATATAACATACTCCCCAATAAAAGGTCCTGAGGGCAATATAGAATACTTAATGTATATAAAAAACGTAGCTAGGGCAATAAATGAGGAAATAGAAAACAATCTGTCGGAAAACAAAAACAAACAGAAAGAAATGACAAAGACTGATAAGCAGTATTATATAAACCAAAAAGAAAAGGAAGAATACATAAGTGAAACAATAAATAAGGCATTCACTCTATTGTAATTATCCACTTTTTTTTTTATAATATGTATATCTATATATTAAGGTTGAAAGAAAAAGACCTATTAAAATGATTTGAAAAAAGAAGGTATAAATATATGATTTTCTTTCAATCAAGATTTGTGCCTGAAAAAGGAATGAATATAAGGATGAGAGTATGAAAGTTATTGGAGTAATAGCAAACAGATATAAGGACGTTGACCTGCTGTATACAAACAAGCTAGTAGAAGCAATCAAAAAAAGAGGACTAAGGTACAAGATTGCACCCTATGACACCCTAAAAGTCAGGGACTACAACAATGAGAATATAGACCTAGAGCCAGATGAAGAAAGCGTTATAAATCAATCCGACTTCATCATATGCCTAGGCGGAGATGGAACATTTTTGAAGGCAGCAAGAAAGGCGAGTCTAGCCGCTATTCCAACCCTAGGAATAAACCTAGGCAACGTTGGCTTTCTAACAGAGGTAGACAAGGGAAAAATAGACATAGCAGTAGAATATGTAGCAAACGAAAAGTACCAAATAGAAAAAAGAATGATGCTAAGTGCAGTCGTAAAAAGGAATGAAAAAATAATAAAAAAAGACATAGCAATAAACGATGTAGTTATATCAAAGGTAGACCTAGCAAGAATACTAAGACTCAACGTATATGTAGACAACGGGTTAATCGACAAGTTTCCTGGAGATGGATTTATAGTATCAACACCAACAGGCTCAACAGCATACTCAATGTCAGCAGGAGGCCCTATAGTACAGCCAGACATGAGGCTCATGATACTCACCCCCATATGCCCACACACACTATACTCAAGAGCAGTCATAGCAGAGCCAGACAAAGCTATAAGAATACAAATAGACAACTCATACAAGCACAGAGCAATGATGACCTGTGATGGACAGGAGGGGACAGAGCTACTGGCAGGAGATATAATAGAAATAACAAAATCAGACATAGAATTTATGCTAGCAAGCATAGAAAGGCTTAACTTTTATGACGTACTAAGAAAAAAAATATATGGTGGAGGAGCGAAAAGCGATGAAATATAACCGGCATGCAAAAATATTAGAAATAATAGAAGAAAACGTCATTGTTACACAGGAGGAGCTAGCCCAAAAGCTAAAAGAGCAGGGCTTTGACGTAACACAAGCGACAGTCTCAAGAGACATAAAGGAGCTTCGCTTAATAAAAGTAATGTCACAGGGAGAGCAGTATAGATACTCAGTAATAACCAACGAAGAATCCAACATATCAGAAAAGCTACTAACAATACTAAAGCAATCCCATGTATCAAGTGATTACGCAAATAACATTGTCGTAATAAAAACCCTATCAGGCATGGCACAAGCAGCAGCGGCAGCACTAGACTCTCTCAAATGGAGCGAGGTAGTAGGAACTATAGCTGGTGATGACACCATAATGATAGTTTGTAGAGCAGAGAGAATGGCAGAGGATTTAGTAAACCGTATGAACAAATTAGTAGGCAACAAATAGCATTTCAGGAGGGTTATTATGCTATCTGAGCTAAGTATAAAAAACATAGCACTAATCAATCAGATAAGTATTGAGTTTGAAAATGGGCTAAACATCCTCACTGGAGAAACAGGAGCAGGAAAATCCATCATTATAGACTCAATAAATGCCATACTTGGTGGACGTACATCAAAGGAGATAATACGAACAGGAGCGGAAAAAGCAGAGGTGCAGGCAGTATTCACTAATACTGGCGACAAAATCACAAAGCTTCTGGAGGAACAGGGAATAGACACAGAAGAAGACGGAACCATAATAATAAGCAGACAAATCACTGACTCTGGCAAAAACACCTGTAGAGTAAATGGAAGCATAGTAACAGTATCGGCACTAAAGGAATTAGGGCAAAGCCTAATAGACGTGCACGGACAGCATGACAACCAATCACTGCTACGAACAGAAACACACATAGAATTACTAGACACCTTTGCAGGAGATAAGCTACAGGCAATAAAGGATAAATATACAAAAAAACTAGAGCAGTATAACAACATACAAAAAAAGCTTACAAAGCTAGAAGGTATTGGACAAGATAGATACAAGGAGATAGACCTCTTAAAATACCAAATAGAAGAAATAGAAACCGCTAAGCTAAAGTCAGGCGACGATACCGAGATAGAAATGCAGTATGAGGTATTATCCAATGCAGAGCGGATAAAAATAGTATTAATGCAGGCGTATGAGGAGGCAGTTACAGGCTCAGAGGGTGCAGGCGTCATAGACAGGCTAACCAATATAGCCTCAGAATTAAAGACAATAAGCAAGTATGACAAAGCATACGAGCAATATGAGCAAACCGTAACTGAGTCAATACTCTCATTAGAGGAAGTAATGAGAGACGTAAGAAGAGCAGGAGAAAATCTGGAATACGATGAATACGCACTACAGGAAGCACAACAGCGATTAAACCTAATTAACACGCTAAAACGGAAATATGGAAGCACAATAGAGGAAATACTAAGCTACTACAACCAGCAAAAAAACAAGCTAGAGGAAATAGTAAACAGTCAGGAGCTAATAGACACCTACACCAAGCAGCAAAAAGAAATAGCAAAAGAGCTATTATCCTTAGCACAGGAGCTTAACGCTATACGAAAAAAAGTAGCAACAATAATAGAAGAAAGCATTAGCAAGCAACTAAAAGAGCTAGAAATGAAGAACGCTAAATTCAAGGTAGACATAAAGCTGGAAACAGAAAACGGATTTGGTCACCTAGGAATGGACAGAGTAGAATTCTTGATATCGCCAAATATGGGAGAAGCCTTAAAGCCACTTGCCAAAATAGCATCTGGTGGAGAAATGTCAAGAATAATGCTAGCAATCAAAACAATACTAGCAGACATAGAGGGAGTACCCACCCTAATATTTGATGAAATAGACTCAGGAGTAAGTGGAAAAACAGCACAAAAGGTAGGAGAAAAGCTAGCTACACTCTCCAAAAAAAATCAAATACTATGCGTCACCCACCATGCACAAATAGCAGCATTAGCGAAAATTCATTTTCTAATAGAAAAAAATGAGGTAGACAAACGCACGAAAACAAACGTAACTAAGCTTGAAAATAAAGGCAGAGAGAGGGAAATAGCAAGACTACTAAGTGGGGATAATATTACAGAAAACACAATACGACTTGCAAAAGAAATGTTGAACACAAGTAAATAAAATTTAAAAAATGTGAAATGTAAAATTAATATAAAATTTATGTAAAATTCTTAAATAATATTGTTATAATGTATTATTAAACCATGGCAATTAGTAACAATTGCTTTGAAAGGAGTAAAAATGAAAGTAAAAAACCCCAAATATGAGCTGACAGCAGTAAAGCCAGACCAGTATCCAAGTACAACAGTACCAGAGGTAGCATTCGTTGGCAGGTCAAATGTAGGGAAATCATCAATAATAAACACCCTGCTAAACAGGAAGAATCTTGCAAGAGTAGGGCAAACCCCAGGAAAAACCAGACAAATAAATTTCTATAACATAGACGACACATTATTTTTCGTTGACTTACCTGGATATGGATATGCAAAGGTATCAAAGGAAGAAAGAAAATCGTGGGGAAAGCTGGCAGAAACATACCTGCATATACGAGACCAGCTAAGACTTATAATAATGCTTGTTGATATAAGACATAAGCCCACCGCAGATGACCGACTGATGTACGAATGGATTTGTACAACAGGGATACCGCATCTAGTAGTAGCAACCAAGGAGGACAAGGTAAAAAGGTCACAAATAGCAGGAAGAATGAAGGAAATAAAGGAAACACTTGAAATGACAGACGAGGTTAAGGTAATAACCTTCTCTTCGCTAAAAAGAACAGGAATAGATAAGCTATGGGGAGCAATAGACCTTCATGTATTGGAGGATAACATAGAACACATAGAGGAATAAAATGGAAGAAACGCTGAATAAACCTTGATTTAAACCCAAACCAGACATAGCATCGGCTCGTTGTAGACTAATAGGAGATTTAACTAATGCAAGACAGAGGTACATTTAAGCTAAAATCAGAATATATGCCAACAGGAGATCAGCCAGGAGCAATAGAAGCACTGGTAAACTCAATAAACAAAGGAAATAAATACCAAACACTGCTAGGAGTAACAGGCTCTGGTAAAACCTTTACCATGGCTAATGTAATAGAGCGAGTACAAAAGCCAACACTTGTTATAGCACATAACAAGACGCTGGCAGCTCAGCTATGCGGTGAATTCAAGGAATTCTTTCCTGAAAATGCAGTAGAATACTTCGTAAGCTACTATGACTATTATCAGCCAGAGGCATATATACCATCAACCGACACCTACATAGAAAAGGATTCCTCAATAAATGACGAAATAGACAAGCTAAGGCATTCAGCCACAGCATCCCTGTTTGAAAGAAGAGACGTAATCATAGTAGCAAGCGTCTCATGTATATATGGACTTGGTGACCCCGAGGACTATACAGAGCTAATGCTATCCCTAAGACCAGGAATGACTAAGGACAGGGATGAGGTAATAAGAAAGCTAATTGAAATCCAATACACCAGAAACGAAATAGACTTTAAGCGTGGAACCTTTAGAGTACGTGGAGACGTTCTAGAAGTATTCCCAGCCTCCTCCTCACAAAATGCAGTAAGAGTAGAATTCTTTGGCGATGAAATAGACAGGATAACAGAAGTAGACAGCCTCACAGGGGAGATAATCGCCAGACTATCATACCTAGCAGTATTTCCCGCATCACACTTTGCTACCACCAGAGCAAAAATGGAAAGAGCAGTAAAGGGAATAGAGCAAGAGCTTGAAACACAGCTAGAATACTTCAAAAACCAAAACAAGCTACTAGAGCTTCAAAGAATAGAGCAAAGAACACGATACGACATAGAAATGATGACCGAAATAGGCTTTTGTCAGGGGATAGAGAATTACTCAAGGCATATAGCAGGACGAGAAGCAGGAAGCTCGCCTTTTACGTTGATGGACTACTTCCCTGACGATTACCTGATAATAATTGACGAATCACACGTAACCGTACCACAAATCGGGGCAATGTACAATGGCGACCGTTCAAGAAAGGAGAGCCTAGTAGAATACGGCTTCAGATTACCCTCGGCATTCGACAACAGACCCCTCAAATTCGAGGAATTTGAGCAAAAAATAAATCAGCTGGTATTTGTAAGTGCCACACCTGCAAAATACGAAAAGAACCATACACAAGTAATAGCAGAGCAAATAATAAGACCAACAGGATTGCTAGACCCAGAGATAATCATAAAACCAGTACAAAATCAGATTGATGACTTGATAGGAGAGATCAATCAGGCAGTAGAAAAGGGCTTCAGGGTATTAGTAACAACCCTGACAAAACGAATGGCGGAAAACCTCACAGACTATTTCACAGATATGTCAATACGTGTTAAGTATCTGCACTCAGATGTCGAAACAATAGAGAGAATGGAAATAATACGAGACTTAAGACTAGGAAAATTTGATGTACTAGTAGGAATAAATCTCCTAAGAGAAGGGCTAGACCTTCCCGAGGTATGCCTAGTAGCAATACTGGACGCAGACAAGGAGGGATTTCTACGCTCAGAGACCTCACTAATACAAACCATAGGGCGAGCCGCCAGAAACTCTGAGGGAAAGGTAATCATGTATGCAGACAAAGTCACTGACTCCATGCAAAGAGCCATCAGTGAAACAAACAGAAGAAGACAGCTACAAAAGGCATACAATGACCAGCATGGAATAGAGCCCAAGACAATAATAAAAGCCGTAAGAGGGATAATAGAAGGCACAAGGATAGCTGAAGAAGAGGAAGCCTATAACACAGCAATAGGAACAAAAAATGGCATAGACCTTGAGAAAATGCTTGTTTCTGACGGCGAAGAAATGGATAAAAATAAGTATATAGAGCAATTAACAGAAGAAATGAAGCAAGCGGCAATGGAGCTGCAATTCGAGAAGGCGGCAAGCCTGAGAGACAAAATAAAAGAGCTCCAAGGCATAACATAATACTAATATTACAAATAAACTCAAGCACAAAGCCTAAGATTAAACCAAAGCAAAAAACCAAACATAAAGCCAAGTTAAAATCAAGCATAAAACCAAAGCATAAGCAAAGCTTAGAACCAAGCAAAAACCCAAGCATAAACCCAAGGCATAAGCAAAGCTTAGAACCAAGCCAAAATTGATTCATAAGCCTAAAAGAAAGGAGGGTAAAGGAGGATGAAAAACAAACACAACTCAGAGGAAAGAAAAACAAAGCTCCAGAATAACACTAATGTATTAGGGGAAAAAGTAAGTAAAGCAAGCAAAGAAGGTAATATAATGAATAAAAGAAAAAAGCCGCTAAATACTCATAATAAAAAGATAAGTAGTATTGAGAGCTTTAGACAAAAAGGAAGTAATAAGTATGGGTTA
>QKEK01000191.1 GCA_003251775.1 Clostridia bacterium
GATTAATAATATTAACACTACAGATCCAGATGGAACTGTGACTTCAATTTCAGACGTTCCTTCTAATCATTGGGCATATAACTCTGTTACACATGCCATTGCTCAAGGCTATATGACATATAAAGACTCATCATTTTTTTATCCTGATGCTATGGTAACACGTCAAGAGGTAGCACTTGAAATTTTTGAATGCTATAACAAATATAGTGCCAATGATGTTAATCTAAGCGTATTAGAACGCTTTAACGACTGTGATGACATTGGAAATGGCTACGCTGATGTTATTAGAAATGACTACCGCACTGCTTTAGCATATTTTGTATCAGCTGGAGTGCTTAATGGAACTGAGGACGGTATGCTTTTACCACAGGCAGAAGTAACCCGTGCTGAATTTGGTGTGTTTCTTGCCAGAGTAATGAAAGGACTTGACCAATCAATCTAAAATGCATGACTATAAAAACTGGATATCGGAGGTGCTACAATGAAAAAAATATTATCTTATTTGCTAATATTAAGCCTTGTTATTGTATTATTCCCTTCAACTGCACTATCTGCTGACAAAACCCTGACACTTACTGAGAACTGGCGTCTTACAAGTGATCTTGACCTAAATGTAAGTGATGGTGATATGTTAGCCATTGAAGGCTCAAATACCTATAACATAAATGAGATGGGGGGTATTCTGAAAAATACTGGTTCAGGAACGGTATACCTAAAAAACACCCTAATTTATGCTCAGGGTGATGCTCCCGCAGATAATACACTAGCTGCACTTTCAAAGGCGTCACGAGTAATAGTAATCTCAAATCCAATAAAGGATGCAACAAGCTTGTCACTCCCAACAATTAATGGTTATACCATAAGTATAAAAACCTCAAGCAATACCTCAGTTATTCCAACTGATGGAACCATTGTACCTCCGTCCGATGAAACAACCGTAAGTATTGTATTAACTCTTACTGATAATAGTGGCAACAAGGCTGATACAAGGAGCCTTTCTGTAACTGTTCCGGCTAAAACCCCTCCTCCTGCTTCTACACCAACTCCTACACCTACACCCACTCCTACACCCACTCCTACACCCACTCCTACTCCCACTCCTACGCCCACTCCTACACCCACTCCTGCATCTACATATACTCCCGTCTCTACTCCTACACCTACTCCAAAACTAACACCAACTCCTACGCCCGTACCTACTAAGACCCTCCTTCAAGCAGATGGAGCAGTAGAGATAAATTATACTCAATCAGACCGTGAGGTTAACCTTACACTATCTGACAGTAAAATTAAGGAGATTGTTAACAAAGCCGTGGATAAGGCAATACTCGACCTAACAAGTGTCACCGAAGCAACTGCGACAACCCTTCCTAAAGCAGTACTTACTGAAGCTGCAAATGCAGAGCTGGATGTTGAAATCCGCATGCCCAAAGGGTCATTTGCTATAAGCAAAAAAGCGGCAGAATCTGTATTTTCGCAGGTATCAGGTGATGATGTTCGCTTTAAGCTTGAGTTAGCTAACGAATCCTCCCTGACCTCAGCACAAATAGATGTAGTCAAGGATAATCCCGTTTATGATATTTCCATAACAACAGGTGATAAATACATAAGCAATTTTGATGGAAGCATTACAATATCGCTTCCTTATACTCTAAAAGATGGAGAAGACCCAACTGGCGTAACCGTATGGTATCTAAACAATGAAGGAGAGCTTCAGAAAATGCTCTGCACCTATGACAAAGCTACAGGGATGGCAACTTTTTCAACAACTCATCTATCCTATTATGTAGTGGGCTGGTCAAAAACAGAGGTCTGGCAGAATCCATTTACCGATGTACAGTCTACTGATTGGTATTACGAATCAGTAGCTTTTACCCAACAAAATGGTCTTATAAGCGGTACTACAGCTTCAACCTTTAGCCCGCTTCTTCCAATGACTAGGTCTATGCTGGTTTCCATTTTATACAGATTAGAAGGTAGCCCTTCTAATGCAGATGCAACAAAGTCATGTAGCTACACTGATGTAAAACAAGGCGAATGGTATACAGACGCTATTATTTGGGCTGATGCCAAGGGCATAGTCAAGGGCTACGGTAATGGTAAGTTTGGTACTAATGACGAAGTAACCCGTGAACAGGTGGCTGTCGCCTTCTACAGATATGCTAATTTCAAGAATTATGATTTAACAACAGAAGCAGACCTGACAGCGTATACTGATGCTTCAAAAGTCAGTAGCTGGGCAAATACCGCTATGGTATGGGCTACCTCTAATAACCTAATAAGTGGTCATACAGCTACAACTCTTGAACCATCAAAAACAGCTATACGTGCTGAAATTGCTGTTATACTTAAGAAATTCAAAGAAGACATAACGAAATAAGACAACAAGGTTCTTATGCTATCAATACAGTCAAATAAAGCTGACAACATAAGAACCTTGTTGCTTTCACAATAAATAGGGGATGCAACAAAGCATCCCCACAACCTCTCACATCAAGACGTATCTATCCTTATATAGTTGTTCTTCTCAAGAAATAATTTTTCTGCCTATTGAATTATATCTACACTATCCTCAAAATGCCCCAAAGGAGACAAATCTATATTTTTCATACCAAATAAATCTAATGTCTTCAAGGAATTCAGTGATGCTAGTGGCGATATATCCTTTACATTAGTGCCACAAATTTGCAAATACTCAAGCTTTGATAAGTCTTCAAGTGGTGTCAAATCCTCAAAGAGATTGCAGTTAATCCTAAGAAAGGTTAGGGATTCCATATCCTTTAGTGGTGTCAAATCCGAAATATGGTTGTAGGCAACACTAAGTTTCTGTAAATGAAGCTTTTCAATACCCCAAAGATCGGATATCTGTTGATATACAAGTGTTAATTCACTAAGATTAGGTAGTAAAGAAAGGTCTTCCAGAGAATCTACTGTACCACGTCTTAAATATTCTCCATTATATGCGAGAATGCTCTCAGCATAATTGTGCTGTAAGTCCTCATAAACGATATACTCTTGCAAATCACCAATAATCTCAAGATAGTATACTTGGGACAACTCCTCCTTGCTTAAGTGTTCATTATTAGTTTTTCCTAATTCTTTTCGTACAGCCTGCTCGATTCTGTTATTCTTGAAAGTGATTTCTTCAATAGCTTGCTCAATTTGAATTGCTTTTAAGAATTCCTCCTCTTTGGCATAAGCATTTGATGGTATCGCAGTTTTGGGCTTATAAAACATTGCTTGTGTACTAAACAAGGTTATAGCAGCAACTATAATTACGCTAACCACAGCAAAATACCCTTTAAAGAAAGGAGTAATTTTTTTGCTAGTCATCTGCCTTTTGATTTCCTGTACATTTCTATATCTATCTTTAGGAGAGAACTCAGTACATTTATCAGCTATTTTCTTTAATTTCAAAGGTAACTCACAAGTTTTGGATTTATCAAAGCTTCCAGTCATCAAATAGATTAGCAAGATTCCAAAAGCATAAATGTCGGTTTGCTGACTAGTTTGCTGATAACCAAACTGCTCTGGTGCGGCAGTCTGAAGTGTTCCCATATAAACAGTATCCTTGCTTGCCTCAAAATCATATCTTCTGGATATATCAAAATCAATAACCCCAATTTTCCCATCTGGTCTCATAATTAGATTTTGTGGCTTAATATCTCGGTGAATGATTGGCGGACTCTGACTATGCAAATACTCTAGCAGGTCACAAAGCTGGTTAGCCACAGTAAGGACGTCCGACCTTTGAACAGGTCCTTTTCCTAGTACAAGTGCTTCCAATGTCATGCCTTCAAAGTACTCCCTTATCATGTAAGTGTACCTATCATCCATATGCCACTTATATGCTTTAGGTATTGCCCAATGGCTTAATGAATATAGTAACTCCCATTCCATTTTGCTCTGAGCAAGGTGTGTAATGGACACCTGCTTTAGAATATATTGTTTGTTTGACAGAATCTCCGAGACTACGTATACACATTTTGTATCTGAAAAGCTTAAACATGCTTTAACCTCGAAAAAGTCCAAGATAAATGAAGGTAACATTTCGTTACTATGTAGCTGATCCATATAGTAGGTAGCAAAATCCTTTTCAACAGGCTGCAAATTACATCATCCTTAATTTTCATCTATTTTACACCTATTATACTATTATGCTTTTGTAGTATCAAGTCATTTATGTTGCATATTTGAACGACTTATTGGTTTATGTAGCAAGGCTTCACATAAGTGCTTAAAAGCTTTATTAGAAAAGTTGAAGTCTGAATAGTTACGGTTTATGTGACAAGTATTCACATAAAAGCTTAAAAGCAACAGTGAAAATATGTATAAATTATTGTCTGAATAGTTACGCATATTTACACGATATTATATAAATGCTTAAAAGCTATGGAAAAGAACCTACAGGTTCTTCTTACATAGATTGCAATTTGAGCAAAAGCTAATTCTTTTATCAAATACCTTTTTAATTGTATCCAATAGCTCAACATTTTTGAATAGGTCAACATTGTGTATGATTATTTTTGTTGGTGCTAATGAAACAAGTGTACTAATTAACAAATCATCAAGATTAATTCTTTTTTCCTGCATTTCTAACTCAAATTCTCTTACGCACTCCTTTGTAATATCCTTCCCATCCCCCGAATGCAGATGATACATACCTTCTGAATTCACTATTATATTAATAACCTCATATGCTGGCTCCTGCATTTCAATAAAGTATTTTAATAGCCTCAAAAATTCATTGTACTCTCTTTCAGTTAAGTACTGATCAACAGCTTTTTCTGCTACATACTCAAGATCCTCAATATACTCCTTAAGTCTAAAATTTATAAATCCATTTAAGATAAGACTATCCTCACTTTCAAAATACTCTACCAGCTTCTTGGCTATTTTGTTTTTTCTCTTTGTAAGCCCATTTTGCTTTATCTTATCTCCTTGCTCAACAATACAAAATGCCTTATTGATAATATCTTTTTTTTCTTTGTTTGTGAAATAGCAGTAATTACTATTAATTACTCTTTCTAGTATTTTACTCTCATAGTTTTTTATAATAAATTCAGCAATCGCATTACACATGCGTAGTCTGAAGGATTTTTGAATTTTAATGTTAGTAAAATTGTTATTTCTTAATTTACAGACTATTGCTGTGCTATTGTTCTGTGGTATTTCATCTATATAGTAAGCCTTTTTTAGGGTTGTATATCCGTT
Organism: Clostridia bacterium; assembly: GCA_003251775.1. Lineage (GTDB taxonomy): Bacteria > Bacillota > Clostridia > DSM-8532 > SZUA-474 > SZUA-474. The sequence continues at coordinate 5,215 of QKEK01000191.1, forward strand.
GAATTCATTTTGAAGGAATGTTACCATTTCTTGAGCCTTGTTCTCTACACCGATACAAAATTCCTGCATTTGCTCACTCCTTTCAAATAGTATTATATGTGTAATTAAAATGTTGTATGCAGTTACTCAAGTAAGTAAATTCTGTTAATGTGATAATTAATAATCTCTTTTTATACTTACTATATCTGTTTTACACATATTAACTCCACCATGCATGGGGCACAAATAACCACTGCAAGCGGTATCCAAGCCATTTTGTCTTGGCGATTAAAAAAGCTTTTCTAAATTCTTTATCAAATAGGAAGCTTTTTTAACGCTTACATACCTAAATTAATAGCAATTAAATAGCTTATAAAGACAACAGTGCTACTAACCGCTATAAGCAATTGTATAGTATTATATGATTTTTTGAGATATATGGTGAAAGGAGATGTAATAATTTAAAAATTGCCAGGACGAAATGTCTTGGAAAGCGTTTACTAAGACTATTTGTGCCATGGCATGGTGGATATATGATATGATATAAACGGCATTTTTGCAGTTCTTTAAATAATCTTTATATATTCATAATTATAGCTTTCCAGTACTTAAATCACCTATAATATCATCAATATCAATTTCAGGTATATTAGTAATAATACAATCCAAAAACCAATCCATTGATAAAATTTGGTCTCTAGTGGCGTACTCTCCTCTTTCAACCCTTAATTTCTTATCCTTGTCGTATATAGGTCCAGTAAAAACATTATACGCTTTACTAATTATTGCATTTTTAACCAACTCTATCATTTTCTGAGTTTCAGAAGGTACTAAACTAGCGGAATAAAAGAAATCAATTATACCAGAATCCATTCCCCACCAGTAATTGATAACCTCTTTTTTATTCGAAAACATTGAATCAGTACTAGTTTTAATCTGCCCTGCCATAATACCTCTTATTATTTTTTCATAAAAAATGCCCCAATTCCAAACAGGTGATGCTAAATACTTTTCTGGTTCATATTCTCCCGTTATTGAATTTTTCTTTATAGTGTAAACGCCGTATTCCTGAGTAAAATTCTTATTTGCTAATGTCTTATGATGAGAGAGTATATCAGCACCCTTTTTAGACAAGGCTATGCTTTTTTCTTTTGAAATGTCTGAATCATCCCATTGCAAGGTCCATTCAACCATGATACGCACATCGGGGTTTACGGTTTTTGCACCCAGAGCAAACGCATTAATGCCGCTAATAACTTCTGGTATTGGAAAAGTAGCCAAATATCCAAGCTTATCTGTTTTAGTCATAATCCCAGCTATAATACCCGATAAGAATCTTGTCTCATGTATTCTGCCGTAGTATGTATTAACATACTTAAAGGAGTGATTACCAGAACAATTATAAAACCGTATTGATGGGTATTCTGTCGCAATTTTTAACGTAGCCTTAATCATTGCAGGATTGGTTGCAAAGATAACCTTATTCCCACTTTCAGCAAGTTTTTTAAGCTTCTCATAGTCATTTACCTTTTCAATAACCCCATCCACATACTGAGTCTTAACCTGCTTACCTAAAACGTTCTCTAGGTGAATTCTACCCATATCATGTGCGTAAGTCCATGAAGAAAGCTTTGGATTTTTTGAGTATGCAAAGCCAACCTTTAGCTTATCATGCTTTATTATGTTTGTTATTTTCCCAAATATTCCAGAGACGTCCTCTTTATCGTCTGGTTCAGTCTGAACCTCAACCATACTATCACTTTCAAAATAAGTTAGCTCCGACATGAATCTCTTAAGAATAGGAGAAAGCTTTTCAGAGTCAATTTCCTTATCAACACCATAGACCTTTATATATTCAAGAAAAGCGTCTCCTGTGGTAATTGGAAGCTTGTCTCCTCCTAGCAATACGTACGCCTTTTTGAAATTCAGATATACAGCACTTACGAAATACTTAAATCTTTCCCTATTATCACCCAAGAACATGCTAGAATTGGGCTTATAATCCTTAATTAGTTCCCAAAGAGTATTAAAGCAACCTTCCTTTGTAAACCAGATAGCATTAATCCCTGTCTTTTTATTAAAATCGATAAATTCATAGTATATTCTAATATCCTTATTATCTTCATCATATTTTGGAACTAATCTAGTAACCTGTGCTGGGAAAGAGTATACATCTAGAAATTTAAGCACACTCACCCTCTTATTGCCTTCAACCACGTAATACCAATTTAGATACTCATATACCTTTATTGGCTCTCTTAAGCCTTCATGTTCTTGAATATACCAAACATTTTCCCATTTATATGCAAACTCAGTTGTCTCGCTAAGAATAGGCATAAAATTTCTTGCAAAAGAAATGCTTCTCATATATGTATATGTACCCTTTATTTTCGCTAAGGGAACCTCAATTATATCTAAATCCTCCTCAGAAATTATATCAACATTTTTGACTATCCCCTCTAGAAAAGGAAGATACCCATTACGCCCCTGTGAGATGTACTTTGAGTACTCCTTCATACCTTTTTTTCTTGCTATTAAATATTGACTAGATCCATTTTCCTGTTTCATTTTCTACAAGCCTTTCGATACCTAAAGAATTAATCCTTTTAAGTAATTTATCTAAGTTAAGCAAAGCATTTATTAAAATCTTATTGTCTATAATTCCGTTTTCAAGTGCCTCTGCTAATTCATCTAAATCAAGTATAACTACCTTTCCATCTGGCATAATTTTTACATCTACTAAAAGATCAAAAACTCTGTATACATTCTCCTGCTTATCGTATATAACATTTATTACATCACAATACCAATAGAGCAGTTGACCATTTTCATCCATAAATCTACTTATCTTATAGCCTTCTTTAAAAAAGGTGTATGAAATACCTTTGTAAAAATCCTTTCGAGGCTTTATGGGAACCCATTTTGTAATCCATAAACGATCATCTATATATACTAGCTCATCTCCTGAAATATCTATTGTCTCGTCAGGCACATACCTGATTCTGTAAAATTTAGGTTCTTTCATTCTCTCCTCCAGAGGGTGTGTTATTTAATGTTTTCGCATAGTTTCATATTTACACATAACCATAATTTAAGAAGGGCAATATTTGCGTTATTGGCGATTAAAAAAGCTTTTTAAAACACGTTATCAAATCGGAAGAATTTTAAGCGCTTACATATTTAAAACAACGCAAAATAGTGTAAAATATACAACAACGCAATTTATTTTATTTAAGCATGACTCTTATACACTGATATAAGAATTATGCTACAAAGGTACTGTTTGTTTCTGATAATTATATCATATTCATATATACCCCACAATAATATCGATAAATAAAAAAATAAGAACCCTATGTTGTCATGGCTATCATAGATATCGGACAGTTTAAGAACATTGTTCATTTACACAATAAAGACTATATGTAACAGGAGAACCCTAGGGTTCTCCCATTATATATAAATAGCGAGTTAAAATAGGAGGAAATAAGAAAAAAACCCGCTAAAGCTATGAATAGTAATATGCAATTAATACCTCTCAAAGTGCCGTATATATATATATTATTCATACCTCTGCTATGTGTTCCACATGAAATTTTATTAATAATGAATATTTTATAAAAATTAATAACAAATCAAAAAGCTTATATAATCCTTGATGTTCCTTTCTCCCATATGTTATCATTTACATAGTAACGATTATTTTTATAAAACTTTTAAATAAGGGGTGCCTGTTTGAGTATTAATATTCCTAATTTGCCAAGCGTTATAACAAATAGGGTTCTGCTTGATACCAGAGTTGCTATTAAATGTAGTCAAACCTTAAAATTATATGAAATAGAGATAATACCCGTGCCAAAGCACGACTTCTTAACGGCCCCTGTTGCGTCCCACCCTGATATACTTCTTCACCATTTAGGAAATGAGGAAATAATCATTTCGCCAAATCTTCACCCAGAGCTAAGAAACAAGCTATCTAGCATAGGCTACACTCTTGTTGAGGGTATGAGTGTATTATCTAGTAAGTATCCCAATAACATAGCATATAATGTTGCTCGAGTAGGCGGTAAAGCATTCCATAACCTTAAGTATACTGACCCTACCCTAATGTATTATTTAAAAAGAAACAACATTAAATGTATACATGTTCCTCAGGGATACTCAAAATGCTCAATATGTATTATTAATAAAGATGCAATCATAACCTCTGACAAAAAAATAGCAGAAGTTGCCAGAGAAAATCAAATAGATGTGCTCTTGTTGCCCCCTCAAAAGGATATTCTATTACACGGCTTAGATTATGGCTTTATCGGAGGTGCTACTGGATTGATTTCTTCTAATCTTCTTGCTATTTCAGGAAACATTTCGCATTTGTCCTCTTTTGTGGAAATACAGAGCTTTGCAAATAAACATGGCGTGAAAGTGTTGAACCTATTTGACGAGCCTGTAGTCGATTGTGGTAGCATTATTGCTATTTAGAGTATATTGGGTTGTTGTATATTTATACTCTATTTACAAAATTTTTTCATAATTATTTTTATTTATTAATGGAATAATTTTATACATTTCTCTTATAGGAGTTTTATTCTTATTTGAAATATCTATAACTAACTCCTTACTATCTTCGGGAAATTTAAGGCAATATCCACATCCCTCTTTTGCAAGCTTGCAGGGTAGACCTGTTACCTCAAAAACATACCCCATCTTCTCTAACCTTCTGCATATATTATAGACATAATTACCTGAATCGTATATAGCTAGACAATACCCCATTATTAACTCCAATGTTATTTTACATTCCTATTCTATTCTATTCTAAGAGTTATTCAGTTGTTCTATAAAATAATTAATATTTATCCATTGACAAATGGATATATTAATTGTAAAATTTACTTTGTTATGTTTCCGTAGCTCAGTAGGATAGAGCGTTCGCCTCCTAAGCGAAAGGCCGTGGGTTCGACTCCCGCCGGGAACGCCAAATAGAGAGGGTAAAAACCACATCCTCTCTATTTTTTTAATCTGCATAAATTAAAGGGGCTGTCGCACTAAACAATTATTGCGACAGCCCTTTATAACAATTAAATACAATACTATTATAAGCTCTTTAATGCATTAAAGCACTTTTCACACATATTCTTTCCTTTGCGTTCTGAAACATTTTCTTCGCTTGAACAAAATGTACACTTTGGTACGTATTTATCAAGTATAATGCTCCCATCTTCTCCTACAAACATTTCCAAATCATCTTTGATATTAATATTTAAATCTTTTCTTAGTTTCGCCGGAATTACAATTCTTCCTAAATTGTCTAATTTTCTCACAATACCTGTAGCTTTCATTTTTCTCTCCTCCAACTATAACTTTAAATAAATTATACCATATATATTACTAATTATCAATATCACTATCTTTCTTTATGTTTAGATATTTTTTGAGTTTATTAATTTTTTTTAAAATAATCAAACTTATTGTGCTATTTAATTTGATAATCGCCCTTAACCAACAACCAAACAGAGCTATCCACAGCAAATACACCTCTACCATCATCTCTTGAGGAAATCAAATGATGGTTTAATAATATTGAAGCTCCGTCATCTAAATCCTTACCAGAGGTCACGTCACAAAGATTCCCATTTATTCCCTTTATCGACTTAACTGTACCTGAACGTACAATAACCTCTGCTCCATTTCCTGTAATCAATTTTTTGCCCTGCTTAAGATTTAGAGGAAGAAAGCCTTGTTCGCTTTGAGTTTGGCTAGTGACCTTATTTTGTAAATCTAATATAACATTAGTCAGCTCTGCAACCTCTGCCTTAAGCTCTGCAACCTCTTGGCTGTCAATAGATGCTACTGGATTATTTGTATATGTATTACCTTGTATAATCTTATTTATTTGAGCATCGACATAGCTCTTTGTTACCAAAGGGTCTCCATCGCTCCCGGGTTCTAATGTTCCTGCCTGAACAAATTGTACCGTAATGAAACCCATAACAATAAAAACAACAATTATTACTTGCGATATATGAACCTTTTTTTTCATCTTTGTATCCATTCCTCTCTTCAGGCATAAATCTGGGTTGAAAGAAAATCATATTTTATACCTTCTCTATGTAAGTCATTTAATAGGTAATTTTCTTTCAACCTTATCCATTCCTTTCTTCAGGCACAAATCTATGTTGAAAGAAAATCATATATTTATACCGTCTCTGCTTAAATCATTTTAATAGGTAATTTTCTTTCAACCCTTATGTCCTCCACTTTACATTACTCCATTTCACTCAATTAATCAAGCCAAAGCTTGTGCTTATAGCACTATTTACCCTGTTCATTAAATGGTGATCCAGATGCCCTGCTTTTTCCCTAAGTCTGCATTTGTCTATTGTTCTAACTTGCTCTAACAATATTACTGAATTTTTATTCAAGCCATACTCACAACCATCTATTTCTATATGAGTAGGTAACTTTGCCTTATTTATTTGCGAGGTTATTGCAGAAACTATAATGGTAGGACTATATTTATTTCCAATATCGTTTTGTAAAACCAAAACAGGTCTTACGCCTCCTTGCTCCGAACCCAATACAGGGCTAAGGTCTGCATAATAAATGTCTCCTCTTCGTATTTCCAAGTGCTCCAACTCCCTAACACTTATTACATACCTCACAGCTTGACCAACCACCAAAATTCTCTCTTTAAGCTTTTTTATAACTTTATTTATAATATATATAATTTCATTATATCGTCTAATCTATTCATAGGTCAAATTAAATAATTATTACGTGCTTTGGTATACACAGGATTAAATTGCACCCTTTGTGCAATTTCTTCCATTTTTCTTTGCTTTGTATAATGCTAAATCAGCTTGCTTTACCACCTCCCCAGGAGTTCGGTACCTTTCATTTCTTTGTGCAACCCCAATACTAATGGTAACTCGTACTCTTTTATTTCCTCTATTTGCTGACAATTTATTTTTTGGTTTCTTAGTTGTTCGTTCCTTACCTCTTATTATTATTGCCCGCTTTTCAACCTTAACTCTTAGCTCCTCTAAAAAAAGAAAAGCCTCTTTCGTGGTTTTGCCTGAAAAAATGATAGCGAACTCTTCTCCTCCATATCTAAAAGCTTTTCCTCTACCACCAACTTCTGAGATAACTGAAGCTATCATCCTTAGAACCTGATCTCCTACATCATGACCATAGGTGTCATTAAATTTTTTAAAATGGTCTACGTCCAACATAGCAATAGAGTAGCTTCTTCCTAATTTCATCATTTCCTGGTCTAATGCTCTTCGTGAGGGTATTTCTGTAAGCTGATCAAGAAATGCCATTGAGTAGGATGCCTCTGCAACTGCAAGAGCTAAGATTGTGTATATTGAACAAAAAAGAAGGTTAATTCTATCTATTCGACCAGTATTAAAAATGCTTAATATTATAAAGAGAGTCAAAAGAACAGCCACCATAGTTATATCTATGTAACTCTTGTCTATCATGTATTTTAATAATAATAGTATAATGGTACCAACAATAATGACTATGCTTATTGTTGGTATAGCAATGGCGTTAATATGATTATTATTTTGTGTAGCATAAAAATCAATTTTTGATACAGCTGAACTCTCATTCTTTAAGTCTATATAGACAAGCAATATTTGAGATAAGATTAAGAAGGCTTTTAACAAACCCCAAACCGTAGTAATGCCTCGTTCCTTTAGAAATGTAAAAATAGCTATGCTTATTGGTAGCAATATACTTATCCAGTAAATCAAAATATCTAACCTGTTAAATACCCTTGTAGGGCTTTGCAAAGCTATTGTTAAGGATATTTGACAAGCAACAAGTAATAAGGTACAGAAAAAAACCCTACTATGATGAAACCATATACTGAAGAGAATACTTATTCCAGCTACAACATAAGCTAACACCATAAATATTTGTATACTCTCATTCGATAGCTCCATAATATTTATAGACAGAATACAGGTTAACATCAATATTACGAACGGAAGAGTACTAAATATAAATAGCTTTGTTTTTTTCTTCATATTCTCTCCTTAAAACAGGAATACTCTAGTTATTGATTTAGACTCAGCAATAAATGTTAATGCTAACAAAAAAGGTAACCTTCGTATACTACTTCGTGTTACCTGCTAAAACTACCTTCTATTGTTCTATACGTGTATGGCTTATAATCTTTCATTTCTTTTCTCTGACAATTTATACATGATATGCTCAGAAACCTTATTTGCTTCTACCTTATACTCGCCTTTTTCATACCTATCTGTCAAGTCGTTTACAATGCTCTCTCTAACGTCTGGAACATCTTTTAACGCCTTCAAAACAGTCTGAAAATCCTTTGCATGATCAGAAATCATCAGGCTATCCTTTTTTTTCTGCACCTGACTTGCACTTCCTGTCTTACCAACACCATTGGTTTTATTATACACTCCAGATACCGGACGAACATTTCCCCAAATTTTCACGTTTACCACTCCAATTCATCTACTACACCAATTCTATTTACAGTCTATCTCCAACAATTCTGATTATAGCCCATAATAGACCAAAATCAGCAAATCTACATTCTTCTTTATCATTTGTGGCAATTAAAGTTCAATACACAAGAAGCAACTTCTTCTTACATTATTTATATCGACTAATGTACTTTTCTCTTTAATAGTTTTTAATAAATTTATTAAAAATATGCTCTTATATATTAAATCCACCATACCTGTGGTACAAAGAACCATTGTAAGCCGTTTCCAAGCCATTTCTACTTTTTGTTCATAAATCTCATTCCTGCACCAGGAGCCTTATTTTCCTTATTAGCATTATCAAGGGAGTCCTTTATGGATTTACCCGCAGAAGCTAGACCTTTTGCTAGATCACGCTCACAGTCATCACAATATCGACCTGTTTTAATTGATTTTCCGCACGCCTCACATTTAAGTATTAGATTAGCGTCACCCTCACTTCCTATAATCTCTAGCCTTCCCTCTTTAAGGTATCTCGTTATTTTAGCAGTACTCACCCCGAGAACAGAGGATATCTCTGATATTGTTGCACCAGGGTTATTATATATATATTCTTTAATGGTTTTAAACTCTTCCTCTTCAGAATTTTTGCATTGATTGCACAGCTTAGGTCCAAAAGACGAATAAGTAAACATTTTACCACACTTTTTACAGTTTGTTATTTCTGCCATAGAAACTCCCCCATCTTATATTTATTTATGATTATATAAGTTTTATACTGTATTATTGATTATTCACGAATGCCTCTTCTATTGGTTGCTAATACCGCACACATTATTTTTTCTGCCGAAGCAGCTCTTAGTAGCTTTCCACACTGATTCAGCGTAGCACCAGTTGTTAGCACATCGTCAAGCAACAGCACCCTTTTTCCCATTATCTTATCAGCCCTCTTAAGAGTAAATGCCCCCTCTACATTAGCAAAACGAACAGCCCTGTTAAGTGTGCTCTGTGGTAAAGTGTCCCTTTCCTTTACTAATACGTTTTTTGCCAAAGGTACTTTTAAGCATCTGGAAACAACTACTGCTAATAACATAGACTGATTGTATCCTCTTGCCAACTGTTTTATTCTATGAAGTGGCACATACAATATTATATCAAATCCTTCACCATTTGTCACCTTAACAATTCTATCGGCAAGTAAATGTCCAAATGCTCTGAATAATTCTGGTTTATTCTTAAATTTGAAGCTTTTAATTGCTTTTTCTGCAAGTCCTCTATACTGGAATAAACTAATCAAACCATCGCAATAGCTGTTCTCACAGACAGGAATTACGCTTTGCTCGGAAAATCTTACTTCCTCAATACATGCATTACAAATAAAATCTTTATCTTTAACACTAGAAGATAATATTTGCCCACAAAAGACACATTTAATTGGAAATAGTAGTTCAATGAGTAACTCAATATTCCTATTACCAAGCATAAATCCACCACCCTATAGTTAATTCTATCATATTTCCCATATGTGGTAAACATAGTGTGGGTATAAGCTTTATGTATTGTTATAAATAAATATTTTAATTAGAATAATTTACCTCTGGACTAGTTTACATAATCCTGTTATGATATGTAACTGTAACAAAAAAATATTATTGCCGAATCTTCTTAAAAGAAGTACGGGGGATCTATTAAATCGTTTAAGAAACAAAAGGCTTGTTCCTTAACGATATGGGGTGAAGCCTTTTTGGCAGGGTACCTCTACCCTAACCCGACAACTAACCTCGGAGGCAAAAGGAGGATATTTATGAAACTTACTAAAAAGAGTATAGGATTATTAGCTGGTTTATGCTTTACACTATTTGTGAGCATAACAGTGAACGCTGCAACCTATAGGGTAACTCCTGGGGATTCACTATATGAAATAGCCAAGGTATTTAATACCTCAACAAGCACTATAATGAAGGATAATAATCTTAGTGGTTCAATGATATACCCAGGACAAGCCTTGTATGTGCCAGGCAAGGAGCATACCGTTATTAAGGGAGACACCTTATACCTAATAGGTAAAAAGTATAATGTGTCTGTAAGCACATTAAGAAGAGCTAACAACGAGTGGGATGATTATTTATTTATCGGTCAAAGGCTGAGTATTCCTACACCAGCACAATCAAGTACTTTAAATAATTTCACTACTGTACAGATGCCTTCTACTGCCCCTCAAAGTACTGGGACAGCAAAGGTTTCGTACTCAAGCTCTGAGCTTGACCTGCTAGCTCGCTTAATCACCGCTGAGGCACAAAGTGAGCCCTACGATGCACAGGTAGCTGTTGGAGGTGTTATTGTTAACCGAATTTTGGATTCACGCTTTCCAAGCACAATAAGCTCTGTAATATACGAAAAGTCATATGGTTATTATCAATTCACTCCAGTAGAAAACGGATGGATTAATAAGCCCGCTACCAGTACAGCAAGGAAGGCTGCACTTGAAGCAATAAACGGTAGAGATCCTTCAAATGGTTCAGTATTTTATTTTGATGATAGTACCACAAATAAATGGCTATGGTCAAAGCCAATTAGAGCTAGGATTGGCAAGATGGTTTATGTTTATTAAAAGCTTTAGTGATAATAAGTTAAGCAAAAAGGGGACACTGATTTATGTAGTCCCCTTTCCTTATTTATGCTTTACTGTGTACTTTAATCTTATCTTACTTACAACCCTGAAAATTGCAGAAGCTAACATTATACCAAAAGCTATTGCTAATGCACTGGATAGGGTCTCAATCCCCTTGCTTGCCGCATTACTAAGCTTGTTTTCTACTACATATTGAATTGTTGTGTAAGCAGCTATACCTGGGACTAGTGGGGTGCTTCCTGATACAGAAAAAATAGTTGCTGGTATTTTTAGTATTCTAGCTGTGCCTTCACTAAAAACACCTACAATTAATGCACCAATAAAGGTTGCAAAGGTTATTTTCCCCGTAATTTTTTCAGTCAAATAATAAGTTGTATATCCTAGCGTTCCACATATTCCAACCCAAACTAAGCTACTTCTCTTTACATTAAATAAAACTGCTGGGAATACACTTCCCAAAAAAGCCATAATTATCGCTTTCACATCATTACACCTACCTATTTCTTATTCAAAACAATTCAATATTTATAATTTAGCGATGTTTGCTCAATATACTTAATGTACTCAATAAATATAGTATTTACATGCTGAAATTTCACAGTACATTTATCTTAGGCTTAGCGAAAGAACAACACCGACACCTGCCCCCACTGCTGTGGCTACATACAAGGCTTCACTAAGTCTGAATACACTTGAAGCAATATCTCCATGTAAGGCATCCTTTATGGCATTAGTAATGGCTACACCAGGCAATAATATCATAATAGAGCCAATAATTATTTTGTAAATATCTGCGTGTGGGAAATACCTGTTTACAACTAGACTTAAGCCTGCTGCGAGCATACCAGATATGAAGGTATCAAAAAACTGAAAGAAGCCTATTTTGCTTACGGTCTCTTTCAATAGATATATCATTGCACCTATAGCAAACGCAAAGCCACCCTCGATATATGTCCCCTTAAAAAGTATAGTATATGCAAATGAAATTATCGCAGCCGACGCTAGCCTTAGCAAAAAGCTATGTCTTGGAGAATTACTTATTTCATCAAGCTCTAATTTAGCGTCTCTATGGCTTAAAGGCTCTTTTTCTATACGACGTGAAAAAGAATTAATCAGCTCTACCTTGTATAGGTTTACCATTCTCTCTTTAATTCTTCTTACAATAGAGATATCCTCATCATTAGCCCCAAAGGCTGTTATAAACATACCTGTTGGCAAAACAAAGGCTTCACACGCAACTCCGTAGCTTTTACAAATTCTCACTATTGTATCCTCAACCCTATAAATCTCCGCTCCATTTCTAAGCAGTATTTCTCCAGCCCTTATTGCTATGTCCAGAACCTCTCTGTTTTTCATAAGCCTTATCCTCCAATTAGCTTTGAGATATTCTTAATCCATATGGATATTGTTCCATCTGGGTTATTAACAAATTCCAATATGTCACTATTTTTATATTGCTCAATTGGTATGTTTATTTCTATTCCTGAGTCAGTCTTTATCAGCTGTTTCTCATATTTCTTGATAGCCTGTTTGCTTTTAAGCTGTACAGTCTCCTCCAATAAGCCATACTGATCAACCTTTTCCTTAAATTCCTGCAAAATCTCCAAATCCTTTTCAAATACCTTGTCAGCAACCTTGTTTATACTAATTTCTCCCTCATCAATATATTGCTCATACATGGCTTTTTTAAACTCTACCTTTTTTTCTAAATCATCTTCAAAATATTTTTTGTTGAGTTGCTCAACAGTTTTATTTACCACGCTTATTTTAGTTTTTGCAGAAAACTCCCATGAGCATTCAAGAAATATTCCCGATAAATAAAATGCCTTCTTACCATTTATCTCAAATTTTTTTTCAATAAGCTTAAGAGACATATCCTTAAAATCAAGCACTATAGCCTCATCTAGCTTCTGAGTCTCTGAAGGCAGTATGGTTCTTTGTTTGATAATTTTATTAACTGTACTATTCTCTTCCTTGTCAACAAAATGTATATAAGACTGCTTGTAATTCATCTTCAATATAGCAAGTGACATATTTGAATTTACTTTGAAAAGAGCATAAAGCACATCCGCACTTGGTATTTCAACATTTTTCATCATTATATTATACAACTCACCAGATAAATATTTAGTGGTTTGTATAAAACTATCGCCTGACATATTAATTAATTCCTGATAAACCGAAGAGGTGGTGTTGGTAAAACCACATTGCTTTAAATCATCGCTAGTCAATATTCTAAATATATGTCCTTGAATGAATTCCTTTACCTCATTATTTAACTCCATACACAAATCTGAAAGTACTGGTATAGAAGAACTGGTGTCTAAAATATGTATAACAGCCTGTTCAATTTTTATATCTTCTTTATTTAACATTTATATACCTCATTCATTAGATTATTTTGATGCTATTACACCCAATTTTTATTCATGTATTATTATATATTACGTATTATTCAAAAGCCATATAAAAAATAATCTGCTTTTAACTAATTGCGTTATTAAAACTATTTCACGCCAACTCCTTTAAATCTTTTCAAAAAGCATTTAAGCACTCAAGTGGAGACTTACTGCGTAAACCAATAAGTCTCCACTTGAGTGCTTAAAAACTAGGGACAAGAAGCTACAATTTTTTATTTACATTCATTATGGTGATGGTGCTCGTGACATACAGAGCCAGTTGATTTTAGTTTACCCTGTAAATATGCACCAACAACCTCTTGAGCATCTCCTGAAGCACCCGTTATGACCTCGATCACTTTTTCATTGAATATTTCAATCGCACCTCCGCCCATTCCACCAGAAATTATAACCTTTACTCCCATATCATTTAAAAAATTTGGCAGAAAGCCTGGTCTGTGGCCAGGATTAGGAATTGACTCCATTTTAGTAATCTGATTATTTTCAACCTCAAATATGTTAAAATTCTCACAATGCCCAAAATGCTCAGTTACCATTCTTCCTTCGCTTGCAACTGCAATTTTCATAGTACATTACCTCCATTTATATTTTTGAATTCCTTATATAGTGCTGAATAAACCTCTGGAATCTTCTTTTCTGCATTTAATGGTTTTAGGGTTTTATCCGTCCATGCATGTAAGGTTTCTCCAGTCGCTATGGGTTTGTTATTAGAAGCATTGAAAACCTGATAAGAAAAGCTTATACGTACACAGGACAAAGTCTTTATTCTTGTTTCAACCACTATTTCGTCCTCATATTTTGCAGGTGATATAAACCTGCAGTTCATTTCATACAAAGGGAGCAAAACCCCCTTAGCCTCAATGCTTGTATTAGAAACACCAGCCTTTTTTAAAAAATCAGTTCGTCCCGCTTCAAACCATATAGGATAATTCGAGTGGTGAACAATTCCCATTTGGTCAGTCTCAGCATACCTTGCCGTAAAAACTGTACTAGTTCGCATTACTATACCCCCTTCTGTACTCACTCAATTTCTTGCTCCTCCTTCAATAAATCCCCAAGCGATTCAACCATACCATTCATCCACTCCCCTTCACAAAGCTCAATCATGCCTTTATCACAGGCAGCGGCTATTTTAGGGTCAATTGGTAATTTAGCAAGCACCTCAAGCCCGTATTCCTTTGCAACCACTTCAACATTACTTTCACCAAAAAGCTTAATCTCTTTATCACAATCAGGACACCTAATATATCCCATGTTTTCTACAAGCCCAAGTATGGGTATATTCATCATTTTTGCCATCCTTACGGCCTTGGCTACAATCATTGATACTAGCTCTTGTGGAGAGGTTACCACGATAATTCCATCCACAGCTAATGATTGAAATACCGTTAACGGAACATCACCAGTTCCCGGTGGCATATCTATGAACATAAAGTCAATATTTCCCCATATAACGTCTGTCCAGAATTGCTTCACAGTATTTGCAATGATAGGTCCTCTCCAAACAACTGGGTCAGTGTCTTTTTCTAAAAGCAAATTAACAGACATTATATTTATTCCCATCTTACTTTTGACAGGGAAATATCCAATTTCACTCCCCTGCACCTTTTGCTTCAAGCCAAATACCTTTGGGATTGAAGGCCCTGTAATATCTGCATCCAAAATCGCTGTATTGTATCCATTCCTCGCCATCAAAACTGCTAGCATTGAGGTAACAAGTGATTTCCCTACACCACCCTTACCGCTTACTACTGCTATTACCTTTTTTATTTGACTCAAATCATGAGGACTCTCAGAGAAATCGTTCTTTGCTGTTTCCCTTTCATTGCATTCTTCACTGCATTCGCCACACTTTTTGTTACAACTCTCACTCATTTTTATGTTCATTCCTTTCCTTCATACATATCCTTCATATATAGGCTTAGTACATATACACGTCTAGCTCAAACACTTCAAGGTTTTTTTATAAACATCCTTTATCGCTTCAGTAGTAGCACAGTCAATCGTTACAATACTTTCACCCTTATTTAACACTGTTACAATATTAGAATCAAAAGGTATCTTCCCTACAAGCGTTAAATTCTGTTCACTACAAAGCTTTTCTATTTTGTGTGAATTTTTGAGATTTGTATCATACTTATTTATACAAACTACCGTTTTAACATTAAATCTTTTTGCTGTTTTAATAATTCTCTGCATATCACTTATCCCTGAGAGTGATGGCTCTGTAACCACAAGTACTAGGTCAACTCCGCTAATTGAAGCAATGACAGGACAACCGATACCAGGTGAACCATCAATTATAGCAATATCAGAAGCCTTCTCTGTTATACACATTTGCTTCTTAACCTCTGTAACTAATTTACCAGAATTGCCACTACCCATTCTTAATTGTGCAGTTGAAAAAACGCTTTCATTTTTATATAGCATTAATTCTCCAGCAACATTAGGATGAATACTTACAGCTCCCATAGGACAAATGGCCTCGCAAACACCACATCCCTCACAAGAGAATGCCTCCACCTTCAAAATAGAATCAACTTCCTTTATAGCCCCAAATCTGCAATTGAGCTTGCAAAGCTTACAGGAAGTACATTTCTCAATATCTATAATAGCCTTTCCCATCCCAAAAAAGTCTCTTTTCTCAGGCAGGTTTTTTTGTACCATTATCAAGTGCAGGTTTGGTGCATCCACGTCACAGTCAGCAAATACTTTAGCATTACTAAGCCTAACAAAGGCACTTGCTACAGTTGTTTTACCAGTGCCACCTTTACCACTTAATATTAATAGCTGTTTCAAGGCCTCACCTCCTGATATACTTTGGCAAGCAACTCTTCAAACAGCAATTTATACTCTCTCTTTTCTCTTACTGCAATAATTGCGTTAGAATTGAGTTCTCCCAGCTCTTTATCAAAAGGAATTTTTGCTAAAACAGGAATATGCTTTTTACTGCAAAAAAGCTCTGAAGGGTTATCATCGTCAGTATATTTGTTCAGTACAGCTGCAAATGGCTTATCAAACAATCCTACTAGTTCATAAACCATAGCAAGATTGTGGGCTCCAAATATAGTTGATTCAGCAACAAGTATGCAAAAATCCGCATCCTTAATGCTTTCCATCACAACACATGCACTTCCAGGCGGGCAGTCTATTATAAAAGTATCTTCCTCGGAAATAGAGTCAAGCATCCTTCTAATAATGGGTACTCCAGAAGCCTCCCCAGTATTAAGAATTCCTGTTATAACCTTAACATTATGCGAGATACCTGTCTCTATCCTGCCAATTACTCTATCCCTTTCAAGCATAGCCTTTTGAGGGCAAAGAAGAATACACCCTCCACAGGAATGGCATACCTCATCGAATACCTTTATTTTTTCACCTATATACGCCAAAGCATTAAACCTGCAAAAATCTATACATTTCCTGCATCCATTACACTTACTAGGATTAAGCTCTGGTGTCTTCACTACAACATTTTGAGTATACAGACCCTCTGGCTTGAAAAACAAATGCCCATTTGGCTCCTCAACATCACAATCTATGTATACTGCATTTTTTGATGCAGCTGCCATATTAACAGCTACTAGGGTTTTTCCAGCACCACCCTTTCCACTTAATACAGCAATTTTCATCAAAGATGTCCTCCATGAAAACCAGCATGAATCTCGTTAAGCAAAGACAATGTACCTTCATTAAAGGCTTTTATATTATCAGCTATTATATCATTTACTGTCTTATATAGCTTAATATTAGCTGCTTTCAAAACTGCTGCTGCATTCTCTCCACAACGAGGTGTAATAATTGCATTGGCTCCTGAATCTACAATTATCTGTGCTGCTTTAATCCCAGCACCTCCCTGGCTTCCTGCCGCACTATTTTCTAAAAAAACACTTGAATTAGTCTCAGTATCATAAATTAAAAAGAAGGGTGTGCGTCCAAATGATATACACACCCTTGATTCCATAGCTTTATCCTCCACAGGTATTGCAATCTTCATCTCTTCTATCCTCCCCTTATAAATTTTAACTACAGACATTGCCTCAATCAAGCCCATCTGAGCATTCATTCCCTACGCTATGCCTTTGACAGCCACCACAACCACAGTAAGGTTCAAGTCCATTGCAAACCTCATAGTCACCACCCTCAATCTTGATGACCTTACTATTCACCAAGGACTCAGCAAGCTTTTTCCTTGCATCATTATATATTCGTTGAACTGTTGTACGGGCAATCTTCATTTGCTCCGCTGCTTCCTCTTGAGTAAACCCTTGTAAATCTATTAGCCTAATTGTTTCATATTCCTCAATATTCATAACAACCACCTGTTCTTTAACATACGCTACTTTTAATGGTCCAAACAGGCTGTTTTCAGGCAAACAACAAACCTTTCTCCATTTTCGTGGTCTAGGCAAAAAAAAACCTCCTTTTTGACATATGTTCATAATGTTCATTATAGCACGTTATGAACATATGTCAATAACTAATTTTTTGAGTTATTGCAAAAGCTCTCGTTATAAGGTATTTTATAATTTAACACTACTTCTACGAATGAAAAATCCAAATCTTCGATGGAAATATTTTTGTACATTACAATCCTTACCTACAGTTTAAGTAAATATTCTATATACTCTTCTAGGGTCATATTGCTATCATACATAATTTGTGCATGCTTCTCCCCTATAAACCTTAAATGCCAGGGCTCATAATCCTTTCCTGTAATATCATATTTGCCCTCTGGATATCTGACAATAAACCCAAATCTATAGCAATTATCCTTTATCCACTTGCCCTGTATGGTTTCATCAAAGCCCTGAGTTAAAGAATTGTCAGCAGAAACGTCAACAGCCAGACCACTTTGATGCTCGCTAGTTCCTGGTAATGCGACAGTCCTTTGTGCCACAGCGTCTGCCTCTTCACCATATTTATAACGAAGCCTGTTTACCTTTGATGTATATAGGCTTTTCTGGTAATTATAGCTCCTGTAACAGCTAAGGATTTTTAGCCTTGATTTAGTTTCTTTATATAATGCACTCATCATATTCTGTAAGGCTTCAGCGGCATCCTTATCTAGACTCATCTGAGTAGAAGGTACTTTGACTAAGGTTGTGGGTACATAGCTTTTAGGGAGTTGATTATTGTTGTTAACTAGCAACAAGTTTTCTGGTTTTGTATTCTTTAGGTCTTCAGAGTCTGAAAAGAGGAATCCCTTTATCTTATATGCAGGGATGCTTTTTATAACCTCCGAATTATAGCTATATAAAATCACTTTATCTATTGGATTAGTTATTTTAAAGGCTTCAATAGCACCACAAACTTCTATTTCATTTCCTGTAATATTCCAAACTATATCAAGACCTTCTATAAATGTAGATATAAATAAGGATGAAACAAAAAGACTCTGGTCAACAAAACCGATTGGTGTTTCCATAGCACATCTGACTCCATTTATTGAAACGATATCTTGATTAAGATAAATTTTAATACTTTGCTCTAATTCATTTAGTATTTCCTCTTTCTGATGCAACTCCTCTTGTTGGTTATCTATCTGCAAATTATCTGTCTTTAAATAACTTTCTTTAAAAGCTAGTACTATACTCTTTTCATCGCTATTCCATAATATGTTAATGTCTAGGTTTTCAGCAACAGTCCTTAGCGGCAACATGGGGTATCCATTTCTGCAAAAAAGCTGCATTTCCGCTGATACTATTTCACCATTTATTTTTAGTGTTATTTTTTCATTAATTTTTAGTCCTGTTTCACTGTCTTGACCTTCAGCCCATACCTTGTTACATAGTGGTGAAAACAAAAAAAACACCAAAAGAATATACGCTAACCCTTTTCTCATCAATTTGCACCTTCAAATACGTTTTTATTATTATAAGTCCTCTAATAGTATAATCCAAAAATAAGCCTCATTCAAGAAATTACATATAATTTTTTATTTCTACAAAATAAACAACAATTTTTTATTGACGTAAATTATTATTTTAATTACACTAAGGTTGGGGTATAAATAGAGTATTAGCAAATTTATTTCTTTGAGGTTTTCGTCATTGAATAATTAAACGCTATTTTGGAGTTAAGACAAATATGTAAGCATATAACTGTACAGGTTATGGGGGCAAGCATGAGAATATCTAAGGTTCATATTAAGTCAAGCTGGATAAAAGTAATTATTACAACGATCATAATATTTATTTTTCTGTTCGTTTTTTTGATATTCAGAGAATATATACAATTTACTCAAAACATAAGCTTTTTTGAAGATAAATTTCTAAACGAAAGGGAGTCTGTTTTACAGCGTGAAATCTATAATAGAATAGATGAGATTACTTATGAGCTTTCTGCTCTTGAAGCTAATGCTATAATGGAGCTTAAGGATAAAATCGGCCATATTGAAAACGTATTAATAAATTCTGTAAAAAATACTCAAGAAAAATCTATTGGGCAAATGTCGGAAAATATGGTACATATAGTTTTAGACCACGCACACCTTGATCCAGAATACTTATATTTTATGATAGATATGGAGGGCAATGTCATTTTATCAGGAACAGATTCAAATATAAACGGAATTAATCTGTACGACATAAAAGATAAAGAAGGAAAATTTTTTATAAGAGAAATGATAGAAGATGTAAAAGATGACGGAGAGGCCATCGTATCATATTACTGGCCTAAGGTAAAAGATGGTGAGCCACTCTATAAGACGTCATATTGTAAATATATAAATAAAATAGATGCAATAATAGGTACAGGCGTTTATTTTGATGACCTTAATAAGCTTCTACAAGACCGAATATTTGAAAAGCTACAAGCGTATTATGAGGGTAAACAGGATTACGTTTTTGTTACAGGCTATGATGGTGTCGCCAGAACATCTGGTAATAAAGAATTAGTCGGGAAAGATTTAACTCAATTTAAGGATGTTGACGGAAAAATTATTCATGAAAAATTTATGGATATTGTAAACTCTACTGGTGAAGGGTTTCTAACTTATACCTTTTTTGAAAGAAATAGCGATATGAAAAGTAAGAAAATTTCCTTTATTAAATCAATACCTGAATGGAAGGTATATATTGGAATAGGACTGTACCTAAATGATTTTAATGAAAGTATAGAGATTTTTAAAAACAAATATAAGAATGATATGTTAAAACAAATTGTTACTTTATTAGTATTTTTTGTTTTGTTGTCTGGAATTCTCATCTACTTCATAACTAATACCATAGATATGATAAAAATACATTTCAAACAAGAAGAAATGCTGTATGAAAAATTCTCAGATTTGACTCTAGAGGGAATCGTAATCATAGATATCAATAATATAATTCAATTTGCTAACCCCGTTGCTAAAAAATTATTACAAATTGCTAAAGAGGATTTTGGAAAGCTAAAAATTGACTCACTCATAGTTGAAGATAATGAAAAAACACTAGCTAAGGGACTATATGGGCTACATACTACAATTGAAAAATACGACGAACAAATCTTTTATATGGAAAAGGACTATAAGGTTATATTCTTCAAGGATATATCAGAAAAGCTTGCATATGAAGAGCAATTAAAATTCATAGCAGATACAGATCAATTAACTGCCATACCTAATAGAAGAAGGTTTATTAACGATTATGAAGCATTAGTTTCTGCAAAAAAACATCATAGCACATCTTTTTGCATGTCTATGATTGATCTGGATAGGTTTAAAGCCATTAATGATCTTTTTGGTCATAACATGGGAGACAATGTATTAAAGACCTTTGCTAGTGAGTTCAAGACGCATATAAGCGAAGATGACACCCTTTATAGGTATGGAGGAGAGGAATTTATGGCAATATTTGTAAATATAGATATGGAATCATGCAAAAATTTACTTAATAAAATCAATGAAAGCTTAAGTAATTATGACTGGAAAACAGAATGCTTGAAGGTTACCTTCACCGCTGGGCTCATAGAAGTAAAAGGTGACAATATACAAAATCTTGACGCATACTTAAAGAGGCTTGATGAGCTTTTGTATCAAGGAAAACAAAATGGCAGAAATCAGGTAGTATGTTAGTATCATAGCTAATAAGCAGTAATTTTATGGTCTATAAATACTATTTTCTTTTATATGTCTTTTTAATTGGTTTGCAAATTCGTATTTATCTACTTTTTCTTTTGAATACAGGTAGAAGAACACATACTCATACTTATTTTGTGGTTCTGCTTCATTTGATAAACTGTTTAAAATATTACTATACTTTGTATAGCTATCCTTATCATCTTTGAATTGTATGTATGTAGTGTCGGCATCTATTTTAGTAGAAAAATTACTTTTCACTGGAATGAAAATATAGCTAAATTGAATACTATTTTCTTCTGACACTCTTTTTAACACATTCAGTACTTTTTCTACCTCTTGAGCTCCATAATAATCTTCTCTATTTATTTTATAAAAAGTGCCTTCATCTACTATTATAGACTTTGACATTTCAGTTAATTCATTGTTAGATATAATAGGTATGAAAAAATCTGCTACTGATTTAGCAAAATCCTTGCCAAAAAGAAAAACAAACTCTTCATGTGATTTCCAAACAGGTTTATATCTTTTACTTCTGTTAAAAAACTCTTCAATTATATTATTGCCATAACAATTTTTTATAAAAGCTATTATATCCATATCAGATAGAAGTCTATATATTTCATGGTCTATTCTTTTGCCTTCCTCACTCAAAGACTCTATACTAAACAAAGCTTCAATTAATTCATCACTTGTATTAAATTCACTTTTTTCTGAATTCTTATGAATATATTCATGGGCTGCTACTAAGATACACTTTAGCATTAAGTAAGCTTCATATTGAACTATAGGATGAGATATTATCCATTTGGCTTGTGCATTTTTTGCTTTTATAACATTATCCAAAACACTTAAAGCACTTTTTTTAAAAGCAGGAAATAAAACGTCGTCTACAGAAACCACAGTTAACGACTTAAGTAATCTTATATTATCAACCTGAGTATTTTCATATCCTGACATTTTTGAGTCTCTAACTATATAGTCTAATTTATCGACATCTACTGTTTTCGAATTTAAAAGTCGTATCATACAATTCTTTATTCCACACCTTATAACCCTATCATTATTATCCACATTAGGGTTAATGGCGTAAACACACCCTAAAATAGCTCTAATAATTAAAATAAGATCGGGTTTATTACTAAAACTACTAAAAAATTTTTCGCTGTTTTTTAACACAAGTATTGAACTTACAACCTCGTGTGCTGATGGGGGCTTGCAGGTTTTACTACTTTCTGAAACAATAATGTATTTATAGTCATTTATAAATTGTTCTACTTCTTTTTCAGAAACTAATTTATTTGATTTTAATTCAGAAAATAATAACTTGTTAAGCTTGCATTTATCATTACGTATTTTGTCTTTATAGTTAAACAAATCTTCATACGTATGAGAGAACGGAGCATGTCCAACATCATGAAGTAAACAAGCAGATAAAAAACTACTTTTTAAATTTAAAAGCTCTTCTTGGGTATAATACATATTAAAATCTTCCCCTAAAGTTATAATAGCATTATTAATAAACCCTTCAAATGCTAATTTACCCAAATGAAACGTACCTATAGAGTGTATAAACCTATCATGTCTGGCAGATGGATACAATGCTCTAAAACTTATCTGCTCAATCCATTTAAGCCTTTGAAACTCTGCTGTATCAATAATATTCCAATATTCGTATTCTAATTGAATATATCCGTGAACTAAATCTTTGATACTTTTAACTTTCCCCATAAATAAATTGTTTGCTAAACCATATTAAAAACCATTTCAGACGATTTATGTATCGCCTCAACTACGCATTTTGGCAATCCAATCCTGAAATATCTTAGCAACCTTTCTTTTAAGCCTTCAAGCTCTCCCTCATCTTGAGAGACTGCTAGTTCAAGTCTATTACCCTTAGCTTTAAAAAAGTATGGATAATTATCTACTGTAGAATATATGTCTTCAAAATCTACTTTTGAAAAGGTATCATACTTTTCCAATAGCTCTTTATAAAGAAAATCATCAACTTTAATTATTACATCAAAATCTACAAAAGATTTCTTTCGTTCTAATGCTTCAATTAAAACATTTCCTATAATGTACTCTGCTGATATTCTTCTACACATTGTAAATCCACTCCAATTCAACTGGCTTAAATATTATATCGACATATTAACAGCCATTATTTATTATATTTTCATACAAATAATTTCTGCCTATATGATTATATAGTATATATATTATTAGACTCACATATTAGTTACTTTAAATAGCATTCTTTAAATATATAAGCAAAACTAAAGAATAAACATATTTCATTCTACCATTTTATAAGTTACTAAGTCAACACATCAAAAAAAATGACCCCAAAAAAGGAGTCATTCTTATAATTGGTCGGGGCGAAAGGACTCGAACCTTCGGCCCCATGGTCCCAAACCATGTGCGCTACCACCTGCGCTACGCCCCGAAATCACACGTAGCTTCATACGTGCAGGATTCATTCTACTACATTGTAGGATTATATTCAATAGCCATTATTCGTGATTATTTTAATTTAAACATTAATTTCTTAATTTTTCTTTAAATATCTTACATTTACTTCTGTTTTCAAACTACTTGTTTCAATATGTTTTTATCTTCAAATCAATATATAACACTTGAGATTAGTATTTGTTTACTAAGTATGTATCATGATTTTGCCCTGTATTTTGCGTTGTTTTGAATAAATAAGCTCAAAATCTGCACTCACTTATTGAGTAAAATTTTGCATAAATATGTAACAACGCAAAAAGCTTATATAAGTCTCCTTTTTTGCTTACATGTATTTTAATAGAGACTTTCTAAATTCTTCCCTGCTGCTTTTGATAAAAAGCCTTTCTGAAATCCTCCAGCCGATCATCCTTGATTGCTTGCCTTACATCCTCCATAAATTTAAGTAAAAATCTTAGATTATGCCATGTAGCTAGACGTAATCCAAGCATCTCATTTGCCTTAAATAAATGACGTATATATGCCTTTGAAAAATTCCTACAGGTATAGCAATCACATTCTTCATCCAAGGTAGTAAAGTCTCTGGCATACTTTGCATCTCTTATTATAACCCTACCCTTACTGGTAAACACTGTTCCATTACGCCCAATTCTTGTTGGCATAACGCAATCAAACATATCAAGCCCTCTTTTTGCACCCTCAATTAAATAATCTGGCGTTCCTACACCCATTAAATATCTAGGCTTATCCTCAGGCATTAAGTGTACAGTATGGTCAAGCATTTCATACATTAGCTCCCCAGGTTCTCCAACACTCAGCCCACCTATTGCATACCCTGGAAATTCCAGTTCTATGAGCTGCTCAGCACTCATTCTTCTCAACTCAGGAAACATACTCCCCTGAATAATACCAAATAACGCCTGCTTATCCTCGTTTTTATGAGCCTCCTTACATCTAACAGCCCATCTAGTTGTCCTTTCTAAGGATTTTTTTGCATAATCATATTCACATGGATAAGGTGTGCATTCATCAAAAGCCATTATAATATCAGCCCCTAAAGCATTCTGTATCTCAATAGACTTTTCGGGTGTTATAAAATGCTTAGATCCATCTATATGAGATTTGAAGGTCACTCCCTCCTCCTTTATATTCCTAAGCTCGCTTAGACTAAAGACCTGAAAGCCACCGCTGTCAGTCAAAACAGGTCTGTCCCAATTCATAAAGCTATGTAAACCGCCTGCCTCTTTGACAATATCCTGCCCCGGACGCATATATAAATGATAAGTATTGCTTAGGATTATTTGTGCTTCTATTGCCTTTAACTCCTCCGGAGACATTCCCTTAACTGTAGCCTGTGTTCCAACAGGCATAAATGCAGGTGTATCGAATGAACCATGAGGCGTATGCACCTTCCCAAGCCTAGCACCTGTCTGTTTGCATTTCTTTATAAGCTCATATTTTATTGCAGCCATATGCTCTCCCCTCCAAAGCCTTAAAAATAATAGCCGCTACAAGCCCTTATCTTCTGTCTTACATACTTGGGATCATAGCACCTAAATTATTAGGCTAATACCAATAAATAATACCTTACTGCATAAAATCAGTCAAGCCTATCAATTAAATTAATTGGACTGAGAGAATGGGTTATTACCTCCTCTATTTCTGGCTTACCCAGATAAAAGCCCTGAACACAATCACAGGCTTTACTCCTTAAATAGTCAAGCTGCGATTCATATTCAACACCTTCTGCAATAACACATAGCCTCAATTGATGAACAAGTGATATTATAGCTCCGACTATATTTTTATTTTCCTCACTAGTTAAAATATCATGTATGAATGACTTATCTATTTTCAACGTATCTATGGGTAGTCTTTTTAAATATGATAAAGAAGAGTACCCTATTCCAAAATCATCCAACGCTATCCTTATACCCAATGCCTTCAATTCCTTTAGCTTTGCTATAGATCCTTCCAAATCATCAATTAATACAGATTCAGTTATCTCAATTTCTAGGCACTCGGGCATTAATTCTGCCTCATTTAAAGCATTTCTTACAATTTCTAAAAAATTTGCGTCCTTTATTTGTATCGCAGAAATATTAACAGATATGTACCCCTTAAAATCTAATCGTTGCTGAAGCCTCTTGTACGTTTTACAAGCATTCTTTAGTATCCAGTCCCCTAAAGGTATTATTAAGCCGGTTTCCTCTGCAAGGGGAATAAACTGTACTGGACTTATATTCTTTTCATCCTTTGTCTTCCATCTTACTAATGCCTCAAATCCACGTATTTTACTCTCTTTAAGACAAATCTGTGGTTGAAAAACCAAATAAAATTCATTGTTCTCTATAGCATTTCTAAGTTGATTTTCAAGCTCAAGCTTAAATACTACCTCATCCCTCATTTCCTTCTTGAAAAACTGAACATTGTCCTTCCCTGTATCTTTTGCCTTATACATAGAGGTATCAGCACATTTCAGCAATTCAATAGCTTCTGTTCCATCCTCAGGATATATGGCAATACCTATACTGGCTGTTATCTTAACCTTTACATTTTCTAATTGATATTCCTTTGAAAAGTGATTTCTTATACTATTTATATAAACAAATAAGTCTTGATTACTAATCTGTCTCTGAACAATTAATGCAAACTCATCTCCACCCATCCTACCTATCATATCAGCTTCATTAACAATTTCCTTAAGCCTTTCCGAAACTGCTTGAATAAGCAAATCTCCTACATGGTGTCCAAGAGAATCGTTTATTTTTTTAAAATTATCCAAATCTATAAATACTACTGCGAAAGGATTTGAGGTTATTTCAGATATTGTTATCATTAGCTCTATTCTTTCAATAATCATCTTCCTATTGGGTAATTCTGTAAGACCGTCGTAAAAGGCAAGATAATTTAGCTTTTCTTCATGCTGCATAATTTTTTCATTATATGCCCTTAACTGTTCATTCTGCTCGCGTATCTCTTCCTCAGTTGCTGATATTTCCTCATAAAGCTTTGTGATTTCTTCTTTTTTACTAATTTCATTATTATATAAGCTAATTATCTTTTTAATCCTAGATACATTTATTTGACTAACAATACGAGATACAGCAAATAAATAGAGTAGGAGAATAAACTGTGTGACATAAAATAGCCTACTAAGCTTAAAATCTATTTCTAAGTTCTTGCTCCATATATAAATGCCTACTATAACTGTAACTATACCAGTCATACTTAAGGTAATTCTATGGATTAAAATAACCCCAATTATTAATTGTAGGGTTGCTACTAACCATATAGCAGGACCTATCTTTTCATAATATCTTACGGCTACAAAAATAAAAGATATCGTGTTTAAAAAAGCAATTACATGGGACTTAGCCAATACACTTATTGGAGCAAGTATATTTATACTAAAAAGAATTATTAGCACAACAAAAATTATGCTATCAAATAATATATCCATGGGGTGATCGCGAAAGTATAAGAGTCTTAAAACAATATTAGTAATTGCTCCAAGCAATAACAAGAAATTTGCATATATTGTTATTAAAACATTCTCATACTGAGTTATCTTCTTGATATCATTAGATTCATTCATTTCTCTGATAATTTTTGGTATCGATAGTGACCTAATAAAAATATTTTTCATCACTTTTCTCCAACTAGCAAATGTAAATTATTTATATCTACCAACATATGAAGAAAAGTAATCAAAATTATTTACTCGTCTATGATGTTAAGTTCTATACCTGCTTGCTCAGCCATTTGCTTTGCTATATTAACAATGTCCAAGCTATCCCCATTGTTCTCATGACCTGTTCTGCTATTATGCGTATTTCCATTTTGAGGAGTTACACTAGTCCCGCCTTTACTAGTAGCCCTTGTACTACTATCAAAAATTTGTTTTTCTACTTCCTCGCTATCTATACATTTAACAGATAAGTCTCTACCCAAGACTTTAACTGCGGCACCCTTAATAACCTCAAGGTTATCAGCCTTTGAAACCACCATTTTATTAAATGTCCTGCCCTCGTTTTCAAAGACTATACCCAAAACAGTATCATTAAGCCAAATAGCTGACGTAGCTTGAATTGCTGTGTAAACCATCATTCTCCCAGAGCTCTTAATCTCATTTATAACCCTACTCCAGCCTTCCTCTCTTTGTATTTTTACGCTTTGTGTTTTCTTTGTCTTACCTTCATTTCCACTAATATTTTCAGCATTCTTATGAATTTGTTGCTTTGTCTGGTCTTTACCTTGATTTGAGTTGTCATTACTAAGTCTGCTAATATTATCAGTATTTGTTTTTAGTTTGTCTGAATTATCATGTGTTTGTGCTCCTGCTGGAAAGGAATTTCTATCTATTAACACTCCTTCTGATATTTTTTTCTCAAGTAAATTCAATTTTGATATAACATCCTCATCAGGTATATCAAAGCACCTTTCGCACAGCTTTATTAATACAACCTCCAAAGTAATTCTCGGATAAGTAGACCACTTAATCTCAGCCTGAGCAGCAGATATTTCTCTGATAGCATATATTATTTCTTCCTGAATAAGCCTTTTACTTTGAGCCTTCATTTTAGCAATGTCATCTTTTGATACAGTAAGCACAGCCTCTGGATTCTGTGCCATTTTTACTATTAAAAGATTTCTGAAATACGCTGTCAGCTCTGCTGCAAACTGTGAAACATCCTTCCCCTCTGCAATTAGCTTTTCAACTCCTGTAAGTACTCCATCTATATTCTTTTCTATAATTGCATCAACAGTCTCCTTAATGAATTCTGCAGTAACTAGTCCTATCGTATCCAGCACATTCTGATAACTTAGCTCAGTAATACCAGCGGCTATAGCTTGGTCAAATATACTTATAGCATCTCTAAGTGCACCCTCTGCAAGCTTAGCGATTAAAAGTAGTGCCTCTTCTTCTGACTTGACATCAGCTGCCTCAGATATTTGCCTTAATCTATTAACAATACTCTCCAGTGAAATTCTTCTGAAATCAAATCTTTGACATCTAGATAGTATAGTTGCTGGTAGCTTATGAGGCTCTGTTGTCGCTAGAATAAAAACAACATGTGAAGGAGGCTCTTCTAAGGTTTTTAGAAGTGCATTGAAGGCTCCAATAGAAAGCATGTGCACCTCATCTATTATATATACCTTAAACCTTGCCCTTGCAGGCATATAAACCACTTCATCTCGAATATCACGAATATTATCTACGCTATTATTTGAAGCTGCATCTATCTCAATAACGTCTAAAATAGTACCCTCAAGAATACCTTTGCATATTTCGCATACATTGCAGGGATCACCATTATCAGGGTTAAGACAGTTTATGGCTCTTGAAAAGATTTTAGCCATGGTAGTTTTGCCAGTACCCCTAGTACCACAGAAAAGGTAAGCATGTGCTACTCTGTCCTTTTTTATTGTATTTTTTAAGGTTTCCACTACATGCTTTTGTTCGACTACATCCTCAAACCGTAATGGTCTCCACTTTCTATATAAGGCTATATATGACATTTAATGCTCCCACCCATAACATTCAATATTGGCTACACTACATATTATTTCAAATTGTAATTGTATTATAACATAGCGTATGATAGTGTCAAGCTAGTTTAAAGCAAGCTATTTGCGTTGTTACATATTTATGCAAAATCTAAACCTCCTCAAAGCTTTTTCATGGCAGCTCCCACAAAGCCCTCAGCAAGACGCTTTATCCCTCCTGTCTCAAAAACGATTTCGAGTAGATAATCGTTTGCATCAGGCTTTCTTGCTACAATTACGCCCTTACCAAATTTCTTGTGAATAATTTTATCTCCAACATTAAATTGAGCAGAGCTAGCAATAGCTTGTCCTGTGGTATTTGATTCAAGTTTGTCTTCCCTATTAAGCAATCTATTAAACTGTATTACATTGTTTGTGCTATCGTTTAATGCATTGTTACGAAAAGCGTCTGCATATTTTTTAACCTTACCTCTCTCACCTACCTCTATATTTGTCATCTTGTTGAAGCTTGTGTTAGTGCTACCAGAACTACTAATAGCAGAACTGCTAAACGGCAGACTTTCTTCATTATCCCTTGTTTGAGAATTTCTTGTAGCTGTATATCTGTTTCCATAACCAGATATCAGCTCCTCAGGAATCTCACGTATAAACCTCGATGGTCTCTGATAATTAGTCTTACCAAAAATCATCCTTGCCTGTGCACTTGTAATAAAAAGCTTTTCCTTTGCTCTTGTAATCCCAACATAGCAAAGGCGTCTTGACTCTTCAAGCTCCTGTTCACTTTCCATTGATCGGAAGCCTGGGAATACTCCCTCCTCCATACCCGTCATAAAAACAATAGGAAACTCAAGCCCTTTTGCACTATGCAATGTCATTAGCATAACATTGTTTCCCTCACTATCCACCTCATCAATATCAGCAACTAGAGAAATATGTGCAAGAAAGCCCTCTAATGTCTTTTCTTCAATATAAGCATCATCTTCCTCATTAAGGCTTTGTACTGGTGCTTCTCTGTTAATGAATTCTATGACTACAGAAAGGAATTCCTCAATATTCTCGATTCTGGTTCTTGCCTCAACAGAATCCTCTTGTTCAAGCTCCTTTTTCAAGCCACTTTGATCAATGACCATCTCAACAAACTCGGGTAGTGCTTTGACATCCTTAAAGGCTGCAAGCTTACCAATTAGCGTAGTAAACCTTTCTAGCTTACCAGAAGCCGTTTTTAGCTCAGGAAGCTCCTCAGCCCTTCGTAAAACGGCGTACATGCTTACATCCTGTTCATACGCCAAAATCTCCAATTTTTCTACAGTTGTTTTTCCAATTCCCCTTCTTGGTACATTAATTATACGCTTTAAGCTAATATTATCATGTGGATTTTGTAAAACTCTTAGATAAGCTATAATATCCTTAATCTCTTTACGGTCGTAGAATTTGTGCCCTCCTACAATTTTATACGGTATACCCTTCTTCATAAAGCTATCTTCTATAACACGGGATTGTGCATTCATTCTGTAAAGGACTGCAAAATCCTTAAAGTTTTTATCCCCTTTACTCATACTATCAATAATACCCGAAATAAATCTTGCTTCATCGTGCTCATTCTCTGCCTCGTACCAAACCAGCTGTTCGCCCTTATCATTATTTGTCCATAAAGCCTTTTCTTTTCTCTCTATATTGTTCTGAATTACGCTATTTGCCGCATTTAATATGTTCTTTGTTGATCTGTAATTCTGCTCTAGCTTTATAAGAACTGCTTGGGGGAATTCCTTTTCAAAATCAAGAATATTTCGTATATTTGCCCCTCTCCACTCGTATATGGATTGATCTGAATCTCCCACCACGCAAAGATTTTTGTGACCACCTGCAAGCAAGGTTATAAGGAAATACTGTGCTGTATTAGTGTCTTGGTATTCATCTACCATAATGTATTTAAATTTGTTCTGGTAATATTCCAGTACATCTGTATTCTCTGACAGTAGCTTTATTGTAAGCATAATAATATCATCAAAATCTAATGCATTATTCTGCTTAAGCCTTTTTTGATAAAGCTCATATATTTTTGCTATCTGACTCAATCTAAAATCAAATTCATTGATTTTTAAAAAGCTTTCTGCATCGGTTAATTCATCCTTAGCTCTCCCTATCGTGTGCAATACTTGCTTTGGAGGATGGTTCTTTTCATTTAGATTTAGCTGCTTTATACAATCCTTTATTAATGTCTGTTGATCAGAGGGATCAAATATTACGAAATTAGTATCATAATCTAGCCTATCAATATATCTCCTTAATATTCTTACGCAACATGAATGGAATGTGCTAATCCACATTCCATTTGCAGAATCTCCAATTATGTTTTCTACCCTTTCTCTCATTTCACGGGCAGCCTTATTAGTAAAGGTTATTGCAAGTAAATTTGAAGGATAAACCCCTTTATTTTCAATTATGTAAGCAATTCGGCGTGTTAGCACACTCGTCTTGCCTGAGCCAGCTCCTGCTAATACCAGGAGTGGGCCGTCAGTATGCTTAACAGCCAGCTGCTGTTCCTTATTTAGTCCCTTTAGTAAATCCATAATAATTAACTCCCTGCTAGAATTGTTTTATTTATATAATACTATATATCATGTTATGGTTGTTATGTACATCCCTTTCTACGGGAACAAATCTAGGTTAAAAGAAAATCATATATTTATACCTTGTCTATTTAAATCATTTTAATAGGTAATTTTCTTTCAACCTTTACACTTATATTATATACAATATTATTTATAAATTCAAACACTAGTTCTAGCAGAATCAAATTGTGTTGTCAAAAACTACTTAACAAGAAGCTTTTTGCGTTGTTTTTTTAATTAATATGTAAGCGTTTAACGAACTTCAAATTTGATAGAAATTCTAATGAAGTTCGTTAAATCGCCAAGACGACGCTATCTCTGATAGCGTCGACAAATGAGGGTTCTTATTTTACTATTAATATTTTCTGCCCTTTGTTTAAGGGCACCTCTGGGTTAATCCCATTTAATTCTGAAATATTGCTGATTGTTGTATTATATTTTTTTGCTACATCCCAGACTTCTTCCTTTTCATTTGAATAATATAAGGTAACTCCCTTCTTTGCTTTCTCAGGTATAAGATCTGTTTCCTCAGCTCCAGTGACAACCTCTACGTTTTCCTTTTTTAAGCTCATAACATTCATATCAAGCTTTACAAAAACCTTAACCTCATCATCTGAAGCCATTTCCCAGTTTGCCTCTGCAATTTTTAGATCCACATTGCATCTCATATTTTCTACAGGTTTTTCTAGCTTCATATTACTTGAAAAGGGTATCTCAGACCTATTCATATTAATTTTACCCGGAGAATTTTCACTTATGTATAGCACCTTACAATCTATATACCCTTCCATCTGTAAGTTATCAGCCTCTATGTTAGTCTGACTAAGCACAGGAGAAAATAGCACATTGCAAATTTCATCTGGTAATGGCTGGGGCTCATTTACCTTGATAATCTCATTAACAGGTTGAGTTGTTTTTTTATTCTCAGTTATATTTTCATACTGAACATTATTCTTACTTACATTAATCACCTTATTTATGCTGTACATATCTTTAGTATAGCAAATTTCCTTTTCCCTATAGGTTTTGACAATTACATTTATACTCATGCCTATGTCAAATACTGTCAACTCTCCATCATCGTCTTCACTAGGAGTAACCTTCCAGTTGCTAAGTGCCATATTTACCCTGCATATGTCCTCTGTTGAAACACCTATTAGTTCTATCTCCTCATTAATCTCTACCTTGGTCCGAATGTATTGCACTGTATCTAGAAGATCCTCACCAAGATAAAAAATGCCAACCTCTGCAATTGCACTCAAATAGACGGTATCAGTCCCCACCTTGCATTCAGGGGAATAAAGGTTAACGTCACTCCTTATTATTTCCTTTATAAACGGCTTATCATCTGATAGAGAAATCCTTTCTTCTATAGACAACGTGTTTTTATAGCTTCCAGACAGAGTAAGCATATTGCATTTTCCTGATTTAGTCTGAAGCTCGTCATTTGTGTCTTCTATGCCAGCAATACTGTAATCATTCTCAGCATAAACATTAACTAGAATTCCTGTGATACATTTAAGGCTGATTTTTCGTCCATTTAGAAGCTCATAATCTAAACGCTCCATATTTGCCTCAGCCCATACCGAGCTTTGGCTGTTGTTTTCAGGGCTCTGTACCTCCTGAACAAAATCGGCTTGCCCTTCCATACTTTGGATTCCTTTTTCATCCTCTGCAAGGTATAAAAGAGAGTATTTAATAGTACCATTAACAGATACCACATCACCTTTTGGTGTTGCTTCATTTACTAGAACGGTTGCATCTGCAACAATTACCTCTCCAATGTCAGGCTTTGAATCAGGCACAATAATATTATTTTCTAAAACCGTTTCCATATGCTGTTGTGCCAACAGCACATTTGTTCTTACATTATTTGTTTCACATTCTATTGACATCTATTATTAGCCTCCCGTCATCTTGACATATTTATATGCCAGCGAACTTTTCCCACTATCTAATAAATATTATGCCTGTCAATAAAATATTACTTTTTGTTTATAAATTATAATAAATAATTCATATTCGTACGTATTTTAAAATAATCAAATTGTTTTTTCATCACTTTTTAATTTTAAGCACAGTGGTATCATAATTAATTTTACTGAAACAAATAACGACAGCTTTACTGTCGTTATCTCTCCTCCACTTTTATATAGCTGTCTCTTTTGTTTCATCTCTGCAAAGCTTAATTTCAACCACATTTGTTAGGATATCCGTATAGCTGTATGATACTCTTCGAGTTGTGTCAAAATCATTTTCAAACTTTACTGTAAATATACTGGGATAGCTTTTTTCAAGAATCCCTTCCTTTACAAAAGATTTTTTACGTCCCCGATTTGCTTTAAGTTGAATTTTTCTACCAATGAAGCCTTCAATATCTCTTCTTATCTTAAACAAATCACTTTTTTCTTCCATACAACATCACCTCTTTTTTTTGCCGGCCCGCGGGAAATATTATATCACAATTACATAACAATGTCAAATAAAAGGCAAATATTATAATGTAAACACTCTTACTTGTCAAGTACTTATATCATAAAAAACGTCAATAAAATCTGCCTATCATTTTAAAATTTTCTTGTTTTCTTCTGTTTTCTGAAAATTACTACACCCGGCTCTACATACTATTATGTTCAAATTTCAACAAAATAAACCTTAAATAATAAAAAATTAATGCAAAAACACTATCATAGAAAGCGGATAGCTTAAGAACCTTGTTGTTTGCACGTTAAGAAAGGAATATAAAAGTCTAAATCTAGAAAATGATTACAGCTTAAATTGATTATTAATTTGAAAGGTCTTGTTAATTAACAATCTCAAGGATATAATATATACGTAACCATGAGAAATTTCTGCTAAAAACGCAAAGTAGCGTATAATTATATGAACTTGAAAGGAAGAGAATAATGCTTACTGATATCCAAATAGCTCAAGCAGCTAAAATGCTACCCATAACTGAAATAGCTAAAAAGCTGGGTATTCCCAAAGAGGATCTCGAACTATATGGTGATTTTAAGGCTAAAATTAAAGATAGCTACTGGGATAAAATTAATAGTAATAAAGACGGAAAGCTGATTCTTGTAACAGCTATTAATCCTACTCCTGCTGGAGAAGGAAAAACAACAACAACGGTTGGTTTGGGTCAGGCAATGGAGAAGCTAGGAAGAAAAGCTGTTGTTGCTCTAAGAGAACCCTCTTTAGGCCCAGTAATGGGTGTAAAAGGAGGTGCTGCTGGGGGAGGATATGCTCAGGTAGTCCCAATGGAGGACATCAACCTGCATTTTACAGGTGATATGCACGCAATCACAGCCGCCAATAATCTTTTATCTGCGGCTATTGATAATCACATCCATCAAGGAAACACTCTTGGCATTGACCCAAGACAGATAATATGGAAAAGGGCAATGGATATGAATGATCGTGCTCTTAGAAGCATTGTAGTTGGTTTAGGTGGCTCGGCAAACGGTATGCCGAGAGAGGATGGCTTTCAGATAACTGTTGCTTCTGAGGTCATGGCTATTCTTTGTCTGTCAACGGATATCATTGATTTAAAAGAGAGACTCGGTAATATAATAATAGGCTATACCTATAGTAAGACTCCAGTTACAGCAAAAGATTTAGAGGTTGATGGTGCAATGACCCTTTTGCTTAAGGATGCCATTAAGCCAAATCTAGTTCAAACATTGGAAAACACTCCTGCACTAATGCATGGTGGTCCATTTGCCAATATTGCACACGGTTGCAATAGTGTAAGTGCAACTAAGCTAGCATTAAAAGTAGCTGACTATGTAATTACAGAGGCTGGCTTCGGTGCTGATTTAGGTGCAGAAAAGTTTATGAATATCAAGTGCAGATATGCCGGGCTTACCCCTGATGCAGTTGTCTTGGTGGCTACTATCAGAGCATTAAAGTATAACGGCGGTGTTCCAAAAAACACATTGGGTGAGGAAAATCTATCAGCTTTGAAAAAGGGCATAGTTAACCTAGAAAAGCACATAGAAAATATTCGTAAGTTTGGAGTACCTGTTCTGGTTGCAATAAACCATTTTGATTCAGATACAGACGCAGAGGTCGAATTTATTAAGCAAAAATGTAATGAGCTACATACTCCATGTGCCTTTTCCCAAGTCTTTGCCAAGGGCGGAGAGGGCGGTCTAGAGCTGGCTGAAAAGCTAATAGCCCTGATAGAATCTACACAGACTGAGTTTAAAGTGTTATATGACATAAATCTTAGTATAAAAGAAAAAATTTCTATAATTAACAAAGAAATCTATGGAGGTAATAACGTTCACTACTCGCCAAAGGCAGAAAAGTCGATCGCCTCAATAGAGTCATTAGGTATGGATAAATTACCTATATGTATGGCAAAAACACAATACTCCCTTTCAGACAATCCTAGTCTTCTAGGTAGACCTGAAAATTTTGATATAACAGTTAAAGACTTAAAGCTTTCTGCTGGAGCTGGGTTCATTGTTGTACTAACTGGAGATATTATGACCATGCCAGGTCTTCCAAAGGTACCATCAGCAAATAAGATTGATATTTCCCATGAAGGTGTTATAACAGGCTTATTTTAAAGAGTGACATACTATAAACACTGACAACAAGGATACCAAGCTTGTGTACGCTATTAAAAAACAGCTTATATACCTTGTTGCTTACATAATAAAAAGGAGATGGGTTGCTACATTTATAAGCATCCTTTATCTGTTTCCCATCTCCCATTGATTTTGCGAGGTAATCCTGCTATAAACGCTAGAAGGCTTGTACTTCACTTGCACCACTATCTCTCAATATCGATGTAACTCTATTCACATTTTCGTCTTTTGTTTTCATACTAAAAAGAACCTTGCCCTCCTTGACATGACGCTCATACTCCCTACTCTTTTCCTCTGGTATTCCTAAATCCACTAGTCCTCCTACTATCCCGCCAGTTACAGCACCAGAAATAATACCAGCTAATGGACCAGCTGCTGCAACAATTCCTAACCCCGGTACTGTGACTAACCCAAAGCCTAGTACTAGCCCTGCAACGCTACCTAATACACTTCCAGTAATAGTACCATCAGAAATATTGTCATTTACAATATTTGCACCAGAATCATTATCTCTTCCCATTGTAAAACCAGTATTTCTGTCTCCATACCGCTCCTCATTCTTAGCCATAATGGAAATATCACTTGTCCTAAGTCCTTGGTCCTTAATCTGCCTTGCTGCACCCTCAGCATAATCTACACTATCAAATATTGCCGTTACCATTTTTGACATGCTAGAAGCCTCCTTCAGAATTTTTACCTTTATCTGCTTA
>QKEK01000265.1 GCA_003251775.1 Clostridia bacterium
TCAAATCATTTAGGGTAATTTGTTCCTGTATATGCTCTTGGATGTAGTGGTTTATTTTACTGATGAAATCATTAGAATCCCCTGTTAGTAGTTTGGTATAATCAACATTTTGCAAGAATATATAAAGTAAACTAAGCAATGATATCTTTTCTTCGAATCTACCGAACGTTTTTTTAGAAGTATCTCTTGTTATTAGGTTCTTAAAGATAGGTTCAACAGTTTCTTTAGGTATCCTGCACTTTAATGTATCCTTTGTAAACACCAATCTCCTATCGCCACCTAAATTTAAATCAAAATGGCACCAATACTGAATTACAGGCTTTTCAGGATTATGATAATATGTATGACTTGTTAATGCAGGTATTAGGTACAATTCCTCTGGTTGAGGATGATAAACATTTTCATTAATAATTATAGTACTTTCACCTTCAATAAAATAGTACAATTTGCAGAAACCATAGCAACAGTTTTCTTCTCCCCAGTCACACGAGCAAACGTTATAATTACACATAAGGCTTTGAACATTAATTTGTTCAAAATAACTATAATCAATGCGGTTCATCAGTATTCCTCCAGTGACTTTATATTATCATAGATTACTGAATTTTGTCCACACTTATATTAGTATCATCCATTTACATTATCCTCATTCTTGCTATACTTTATATTATTAAGCATACTATATAATTTTATGGAGGCAAGTAGATATGGATAAAACTAAGTTAAACAATTATTTAACCCAGATTAACGAAGTGATTGCTAATGGTCATTATAAGGATAACTTTGAGTCTTTAAACAACTATCCTGAGCCAACATGGTACAAAAATGCAAAGTTTGGTATATTTATTCACTGGGGTGTTTATAGTGTTCCAGCTTTCCAAAGCGAATGGTACTCAAGAGAAATGTATATTAAGGGAGACCCAGCATATGAACACCATATAAAAACATATGGTTCTCAAAAGGATTTCGGTTATGCCGATTTCATCCCACTATTTAAGGCAGAGAAATTCAATCCTACCGACTGGATTGAATTATTTAAGGCTTCTGGTGCAAAATATATTATGCCAGTAGCAGAGCATCATGATGGATTTCAGATGTATGACAGTGACTTATCTGAGTGGAACGCTGCCAAAATGGGACCAAAGCGTGATATCCTTGGTGAATTGAAAAGAGCTGCAGAACAAGAAGGGCTTGTTTTTTCAGCTTCAAGTCATCGTGCAGAAAACTATTGGTTCTTCAATGGCTGTAGAGAATTTGACTCAGGGTTACAGGATATAACTTATCAAGAACCCTATGGCTTTGCAGATCCAGCTTGTGCTTTTGGTGGTGTTGGTCAAACTCATAATATTTATTCTGCACCGGCTTCCAAAGAACATCTAGAGGACTGGTTAGTCAGAACCTGTGAATTAGTAGATAAGTATCAGCCGAAAATCGTATGGTTTGACTGGTGGATTCACAATATGTCATTTAAGCCCTATTTGAAAAAATTTGCTGCCTACTATTACAATCGTGCTCTTGAATGGGGAGAAGAAGTAGCTATAAACTACAAATATGACGCTTTTGCCTACTCTACAGCCATTTTTGATATAGAACGTGGTCAACTTGGTGATATTCGCCCAAGATTATGGCAAACCGATACGGCTATAGCGAAGAATTCATGGTGCTACACTGAAAACAATGATTTTAAAAGCCCTATAGATATTGTTTGTGATTTGGTAGATATCGTCAGCAAAAACGGCTGTCTACTTTTAAATGTAGGTCCAAAGTCTGATGGTACCATCACAGAAGAAGATCGCAATGTCCTGCTTAGTATTGGAAAATGGCTTTCAGTTAATGGTGAGTGTATTTACAATACTACATATTGGAATACATATGGAGAGGGATGCACAAAAGTCCCTGACGGTGCTTTCACAGATGTTCAACGTGAAGACTTTACTAGTGAAGATATTCGTTTCACATATAGAGCACCATATATTTATGCTACTGTACTAAGCTGGCCCAAGAATAATAAAGTAACCATCAAATCACTCAAAAATAATAGTAAACATTTTCTTGGACATATAAAAAACGTTGAAATACTTGGATATAATGGCCCCATAAGAATAGCTAGAAGGGATACTGGACTGGATGTAATTGCCTCAGAATCAATTGATACAGAATACCCTGTTTGCCTTAAAATAACAATAGAATAGCATTAAAAGGTAATTGAGCATTATTTGTGGAGATTGTTTAAAGCTTATTACATTGTCAAAAAAGAATATATTATTCTTCTGTTTTATAAAAACAACCCTCATTATAACAAACTGTTAAAATGAAGGTTGTTTTTATACCGTTATTTACTTAGACACAGTAATAATCATCTTTATCAAATCCTCATCTCTAGAAGACGAGCCAACCATTATTTCAAATTCCCCAGGCTCAACCTCTACTTGACACTCGCTATTAACAATTGTCAGGTCAGATACTTTCAAATCAATCTCCACACATTTAGTTTCGTTTGGGTTTAATAAAACCCGTTTAAACCCTTTAAGCTCCTTAATAGGTGTAACAACCGTGCTTACAATATCATTAACATAGAGTTGAACAATTTCACTACCTTCATGATTCCCCTTATTCGTCACCTCTACTGATACCCTGATAACATCATCAGGACTGAAGCTAAGCTCAGTTTGATTATCAATACCACCACCTGCCTTACTTACCTTCATTTCCCCATACTCATATACATTATAGGATAATCCATAGCCAAAGGGAAATAATGGTATATGACTATATCCCGTGTCGACATACTTCCCACCGTGCCAGCCAGAAAACTGATTATAGAAGACAGGCTGCTGCCCCACATGATATGGAAAGGATATAGTTAGCTTTCCACTAGGGTTATAGTCACCGAATAGAATTGATGCAACAGCATCCCCCCCTGCCATACCAGGATTCCATGCTTCTAAGATTGCGTCAGCATTTTCTTTAACCCAAGGTATTGATAGTGGTTTTCCGTTAATTAATACTACAATCAAAGGCTTCCCCGTTGCTTTTAGCCTTTTTAAAAGCTCTTCCTGCATACCAGTTAAATCAACATGACACCGATCCTTCATCTCTCCATTTATGAAAATATTATCTCCAACAACAGCTATAATTACATCTGAGGAATTTGCAAGCTTTACTGCATTAGCGATGCTTTCATCTGTAACATCCTGCACATCGCAGCCTTTTTCGTAAACTATATCTATGCTATTCTCATCACCGTACTTACTCAAGCCTTTTAAAACAGTAGTAATTGGTGTATTA
Source organism: Clostridia bacterium (assembly GCA_003251775.1). Lineage (GTDB taxonomy): Bacteria > Bacillota > Clostridia > DSM-8532 > SZUA-474 > SZUA-474. Next base: position 3,289 of record QKEK01000265.1, read on the forward strand.
AACTCATCTCTTTTGTATGAGTATCCTTCTGGATTACTGAATAATGTCCAGTCCCCAAGGTGAGATATGACATCATCAGCATTAGGTCCAATGACTGCAATACGATTCAACGACTTACTAAGAGGTAAAATACCGTTATTCTTTAG
>QKEK01000041.1 GCA_003251775.1 Clostridia bacterium
AAAAATTATAAAACAGAGTATTGAGGGTCAAGCATTTCTATACAAAGGCATACATTACGAAATATCACTTTTAGGCGATTTTCAGATTGCTAATGCAGTTGTTGCTATAGAAGCTATGAATAAGCTTTTAAAAAGAGGATATCATATAAAATTATCAGATATAATAGAGGGATTAAGGAATACACGATGGGGTGGAAGAATAGAGGTACTCAATTCAAAGCCTACATTCATCATAGATGCAGCACATAATCCTGACGGCATGAAGGCACTTACAGATACACTAAAAAAGCTGTTTCCCAACAAAAAAATTAGCTTTATTTTTGGTGTTTCAAAGGATAAGGCATATAAGGAAATGATAGAAATGATGCTTCCCATTGCTAAGGATTTTTATGTAGTTGCGGCTGACAGTGAAAGAGCTCTGACAGTAAATGAGCTTACGAATTTTTTAAGTGGCTATTGTAAATCTGTATATAGTAATGGTACAATAAAATCGACGGTTAAAAAGGTATTAGATATATCTACAGAGAATGATGTAATTTGTGCCGCGGGCTCACTATATTTCATAGGTGAGATAAGGACACTTATTCTTAAATTTACTTTGTGAAATTGCTAAGACAAGTCATTTACTACTTGTTTTAGCAAAATCAAATTTAATTAAAGCTTTTTGAGTTGTTACATATTTATGCAAAATTATACTCAATTAATCAATAAATAAAGTACCAATATAATCATTTTTGGGGGTGTAAAGTGTGATAGATATTACTAATGAAATTGAAGAAAACTATCCAAGCATTGACTTAGAGGAAATCAAAGAGATTCAACCAGAGCTTCCAGATGACATGTTAAACTCAATACATCTTTATAATAAGGCATTAAATGACCTTAAAAGCGGGAGTGAGGATATAGCAATAATCGGATTAAAAAAGGCTATAGCAGTGAACCCTGGCTTCCATGAGGCTATGAACCTTTTAGGAATATGCTATTTAAAGCTAAACCAAAGAGAACAGGCAAAGGGAGTATTTAATAAAGTAATTAATTCAGAGAAGAATGGTATACGTGCACTAGAATATATAAATGACTTAGAAGGAAATACAGGAAATGCAACTCCTAGTAAAAAAATTAAGAAGAGTAATGGTATTTCTGCAAAGCTATCCTTATGGGTGGGCAGAAGCTTAAATGTAGAAACGGGATCAGATATTCTGAAGTATATAGCTGGTCTGGCTGTTGGAATAATATTAGTTGCAGTTCTTTGGACAGCTTTACCAGGAGATAAGCCACTTATTAAATTCAATAAAAATGACAAGGCGACGTTAGAACAGCTACAGCAAAAGACTGATGAGCTAGAAAAGGCTACTAACGATATAAATGCATACAAACAAAAAATATCCGAATTAGAAGGAAATCTAACATTAATTGAGGAAGAAAAGATATTATTAAAACAGGCTGAAGAACATCGTAATTTTATAACTAATGCAGTTAAAGAAAAAAATTACCTTGAGGCAGCTGATAGATTATTTCAGCTAAAATCAACAAATGAGCTGGATAGATTAGGCATGACGACAGAGTTTAATGAGCTGTACAACACTTTACCTCAGCTACTCTATAATAAAACCAGAGAAAGCTTTTTAGCAACCTCAAATCAAATAAAAAACGCTCGCAGGGTTAGTGATGAAATATATAAGGCATTAGAACAGCAAGCAAAAGCATTTGAAATAGTTACAAAATTTAACGGTGAATATGATTTTATAACCTCGTTATACTATTACCTTGGTAAATGCTATCACGCTATGGCATCAGTAAATGAAGAAGCTGTTAATATGCAAAAAGCAAAAGATGCATACAATAAGGTTATTGAGTTACCTGACGTTGGTAATTCAAAATGGGCAGGGATAAGACTTGACGAAATAGCATCAGGTAAATATTGGTGGCAGAAATAGGACATAAAAGGTGATAAGATTGAAGTAATTGACATAAGGTTGAAGGAAAGGAATAAACATAAAGATGAAGAAAATGAGCTTCAAGGCTTATGCCATAACTAATGAAATTGACTTAAATAAGATTGCTGAGAAATGTGGCATACCAAAAAAGTATACATGGGAAGAGCCTTTGATTTTGGATGGAGATATATTAAAGGGTATATTAGAGGTTAGTATAACAAACGATCAGAAGATTCTTGTTTTTTCTTTTGGGAGTGTTGTCTTTATCAATATTAAGGCACAAGAGATACAACCATTTGTTAAGTATTTAAAAACAATAAGGGCGGATATAGCATTAAAAGGCTATGACAAATACTATGACGATTATGAGCTACAAATAGGTGATGGGACTGAAATTCAATTGACCGATGAATATGCAATAGTGCCATATGATGAGAATTATCTTTTGGAATTGGTTTCAGTTGTAATTGCTAAATCAGTTGCTCTGGAAAAGACAGAGGATATGTTAGGAAATATATTTAATCATCTTGAACCAATGATTGACCGTCTAGAAAAGGGAAAGCTTAGAATAAGTCATAAGGAGCTGGCTAACACTGCTGCCAGAGTTCTTCGACATGAATACAACACGATAAGCTACATAATGATTTTAGACAAGCCTGATATAACGTGGATAAATAGTAGTGCTGAGGAATTTTATAATCAAATGTCAGAGTTTTTTGAGCTAAATGACAGATATGAAATAGTAAAAAGCAAAACAGAAATACTGAATAATATAGTAAACGGCTTTTCAACTATTAGTAGCTCAATACGAGGTCTTTTCGTAGAGTGGATTATTGTACTTTTGATTGTAGTAGAGGTTATTCTTATGACAGCAGAGCTGTTAAAATAGGTATTAGGAGAATTAATACATGGATACAAATATTAGGTTTGCGTGTTACTGTATTTCCCTAAGAATAGATTTAGACAAGGTTGGTCATTACTTTGGAGTAGTAAAGAACGATAAGAGAGCAGACTATATTGTACTAAAAAGTGAAACTGTTAATAATGTTCTAAAGTATTCTAACGAATTTAAGGAAGTTTACTTGTTTGAGTTTGGGTATATAAGCTTTACAAATTTTGTTCAGGAAGAGATTTTTGTTTTTTTGGACTTTCTTGCTTCAATTATACCTATAAACCAATCATTAACCACAAAATATCATGAATTTATAGATATTGACAATAATGAATATACTAAGGTACAGAAGGAATTCTCCAATTGTATACCAGAAGAAAATGCTTACTTTTCTGTTTTACCTATAGTGCTTGCAAAATCAGCGGCTATTCAAAAAATTGAGGATGGAGTAACAGTCTTATTAGACAAGGCAGAGAATTTTTTAAATGGTCCTTTGAAGGGAAGTGGGATAAAGTCAAAAAAAGGATTTATCAATATATATTCTAAAAACCTACGCTTTCAAAATGAATTAGTCAATAGTATAGGAATATACGATAAGCCTCGTATATTCAGAATGAATATAGCTTTAAACGAGTTATATAGCTATTATACAGAAAGGTATGAGCTGTCAGAGAGACTTAAAATTATTAACAATAAAAAGTATGAATTAAACAAAATAATGAGCCTATATAGCGATATGCAGTACAAGAAGAATTCATGGAGATTACTTATAATAGAAATTATACTACTAGCACTATTTCCTTTATCATACTTTACGCCTGACCTTAAAGATATTTTTGAGTCTGCAAAAGGCTATATAACGAACCTAATTTTTTCTAATTAGAAATAATAAAGATAGTAAAGACTGCAAACTACATTTCTTATGTAAATAACAAGGCTTATTTACTAAGTCTCCTCTTCATGCTCCTTGTCCTTATTCTAATTATTTTTACCGCCTTGTATGGATAAGAGCGTTTATACAGACTCCTGAGCGTTGCTTTTGGTACCCTGACCTTTTTGGTAGTATCAATATTTAAAAGAAAGTCTACGATGTTCTTAGCAACATCTGGGTTTCTAAAATCCCTTTGAGCAGCCTTGATTTTATTTAAACGCTCTGCATTACTTAATAAAAGATCACTAATCGTGTCCTTTAATGCTCTAGTGCTCTTACACATAACACCTAAGTTATACTTAATAATATAATATGGGTTGCCCTCCTCCTGTCCTGGCAGGGCACTTGTAATAATGAGCGGAACATTACAGCTTACTGCCTCCAGCATAGTATTAGGGCTACCTCTGGTAATTGCTATATCAGAATCCAGCATAAGCTCTTGAATATCCTTAACAAAGCCATATACTCTAACCTTATCTCTTTTATCAATGAAGGTGTTTTCTAAACGCCTTTTCAGTGCCGTATTTCTACCTGCTATTATCTTAATTTCGCAGTTAAAATGCTTAAGAAGGAGCTTTGCGATTACACTCATATTTCCAACGCCCTCACCGCCACTCATAATCAGGCATCTTAACGGCTTGTCAGTAGTGTAATCCTCTTGATTAGCACCCTCTGAAATATGGGATGTAAACCTTTGGCGTATTGGAAAGCCCAGTACTTTAAGCTTTTCTACAGGAATTCCATACTCCATGCACTTGTATTTTGACTCTATTGTGGGACACAGAATATACGAAGCCCTTTTATCCATCCAAAGGGTAGATATACTCACAAGGTCCGCAATCAGTGTAATAAAAGGTATATTAATATTATGCTTTTTGAGAATATTTAATATAGACCCATTAAAGCTTGGGTGTACAGTTACAATTAAATCAGGCTTAATAGTATTTAAAAGCTTTAAAAACTTGTATGTAATAGTAGGCCTGATAAATTCATTTATAATCTCTGGTTTTTTATAGGATATATCATAAACAAGCTTCCACATATCCTTAGATGTTCTCGTAATGGAACCATACATCTTTCCCATTCTCAAACCGACACTTCCAGCTAGTGCAAAGCCATCTATAACATGAGTTTTTACGTCAGATATATTATTAAATTGTTCACACAATGCCTCTGCTATACTTTTGTGTCCATGACCGGTGAAATCTGATGAAATAATTAATACAGTCTTAGACATTTTGTATCCTCCAAATTGTTTGCTATTCAATATCTTATTATTCTCTTACATTTCAATTAATATATAAACTGCAATCCCGAAACTTTTTAATCTATAACATACTTTTTATAGACCATTAATGAATAATACATATGATAACAGAATATAAAAAGCTATGCCTCTAATTTTATCATAGTTATAATTTGCCTTCAAGGGCAGATTTTGAATTTGCCATATTAGTGCTCAAGTGAAGACTTGAAGCATAAGCAATGCTATGCTATAATTACCTAAAAGTAATAGTTAATGTTTGAATTTTATTGTAGTAAAGACAGGGCTACTACATTATTAATATAGAGCATATTGCGTTGTTGTATATTTATACGCTATTTTGCGTTATTTTGAATAAATATACACAAACACTGCGTTTATTCAGTATAATTTTGCATAAATATGTAACAACGCAAAAAGCTTATATAGACAACAGGTTGATTCATAAATGAATTTAGAATAGTATATAGGTTTGCTATAATAATTTAGGCAGGTAAAGGAGAGGGCAGTATGATTATCGTAATGAGGTCATCAGCGACAAAGAGTGATATTGACGGCGTTGTCGCAAAATTAAATTCATTTGGTTTAGAGGCACATCTTTCTACAGGAAAGGAAATAACCATAATTGGCGTTATAGGAGATAAGACAAAGCTAGCTGATGCAAATATGGATATGATGTCTGGGGTTGAAAAGCTTGTTCCAGTAACTGAATCATATAAGCTTGCAAACAAAAAATTCAATAATAACAAAACAGTTATTAAAATAAAGGATCTGGAAATAGGCGGCGACTACTTTCCAATAATAGCAGGTCCCTGTGCCATTGAAAGCAGAGAGCAGATGCTTTCAATGGCAAAAAAACTAGCTCCATTAGGAGTAAAGATTATTCGTGGAGGTGCGTATAAGCCAAGAACCTCTCCCTATTCCTTTCAGGGGTTTGAGGAAGAAGCACTTAGTTACTTAAAAGAAGCAGCAGAGCTATATAATATGCTATCAATATGTGAAGTCACTAGTGTAAGAAGTCTTGAGGCAGCAGCAAGCTATGTTGACATACTTCAGATAGGTGCAAGAAATATGCAGAATTTCGAGCTATTAAAGGAGGTTGGAAAAAGCGGATTGCCGGTTTTCCTTAAGAGGGGACTATCCGCTACCATTGATGAGTGGCTTAACGCAGCTGAGTATATAATGAGTCAGGGGAATAAAGGTGTTATACTATGTGAAAGGGGTATCAGAACCTTTGAAACAGCAACCAGAAATACGCTTGATATAAGTGCAGTTCCAGTAATAAGAGAAAAATCACACCTTCCTATATTTATAGACCCTAGTCATGCAGCAGGTGTAAAGGGTTATATAGAGCCACTTTCAAAGGCGGCTATAGCAGTAGGTGCTGATGGGTTAATGATAGAAGTACATCCTGAACCAGCTAAGGCTTTATCTGATGGAGCACAATCCTTAACCCCTGAAGAATTTAGTGAGCTGTTTGATGAGTTAAAGCCATTTATAGAGCTAGTAGGGAGAAAGTTTTAGATGACAAAAATCGATGAAATTGGTATTGTTGGTTTAGGCTTAATTGGTGGGTCATTAGCAAAGGCAATTAAAAAAAGTCAGATATGCAATAAAGTAATTGCTTATGACAAAAGTATAGACTCTTTAAAGCAGGCATTAGAGGATAGGGTAATAGATGAAATAGCCTATGATGTAGATAACACCTTTGGTTGCTGTGATATAATTTTTATTTGTATACCTGTAAGTCATATAGGAGGAACAATTAAAAAATTGAATAGCTTAGTTAAGTCAGAGTGTATTCTTACCGACGTAGGCAGTACAAAGAGTGGGATACTTAGTGAGTTGAAAGAGTATCCTATGAAATGCACATATATTGGTGGACACCCCATGGCAGGCTCAGAAAGGGACGGCTATAAGTCAGCGAAGTATTACCTGTTTGAAAATGCATACTATGTACTGGTGCCAGATAAAAGCACTGAGTCCGCAAAGCTAGAATTACTAAAAGAGGTTGTCACTGCAATAGGTGCATTGCCTGTTATTATTGATAGCGAGAAGCACGACTATGCCACTGCTGCAATAAGCCATGTACCGCATGTGCTGGCAAGTGCACTGGTTAATATGGTCAAGGCTTCAGATACAGACAACGGATATATGCATATGCTTGCAGCGGGAGGCTTCAAGGACATAACAAGAATAGCAGGCTCTTCTCCAAAGGTGTGGGAAAGTATATGCTTATCTAATAAAGAAAAGATACTAAAGATTATACAAACCTATGAAGACATTATAGCTGACTTTAAAAGGGCATTGCTCCAAGGTGATTCAAGGAATATAGGTGAGTTTTTTGAAACTGCTAGAGAATATAGAAGCACTTTTTCAGATAAGGCATTAGGACCAATACTAAAATCTTATGAGGTAATTGTAAGCGTTGCAGACGAGCCAGGTATAATTGCAAGTATAGCGGGACTTCTAAGCTCAAACAGTATTAATATTAAGAATATTGGTATTATTAATAGCAGGGAAATGGAAGAGGGAGTTTTGGAAATCAGCTTCTATGACGAAGAAAGCCGTAAAAGGTGTCTCGAGATTGTGACAAAGAATGGCTATCAGGCATTTAGCAAATAAAAACCTTGCATTGTAGATGCTGTAAAAGATAAGGATAAAAAAGAGAATTGTTGTTTATATAATAAAATAGAAATGGGTGATATGATGGATATAAAACAGGCTGCAAATGCGGCAAAGCAAGCATCAATTAAATTAGCAGCAGCAGATACGAGCTTGAAGAATCTGGCCTTGAAAGAGATTGCTTCGGAGCTTAAAAAAAGACAGGATGAAATCATTAGAGCAAACGAGGCAGACATATTAAGGAGTCAGAAAGATAACCTAGCCATGCCTCTTCTGAAGCGTTTAAAATTTGATGAGAAAAAGATACTGGAGGTTATCGACGGTATTGAGAGCCTTATACAGCTACAAGACCCTGTAGGAATTACCTTAAAGGCAACAGAGCTTGATGATGGGCTAGAACTATATAAAATCAGTTGTCCTATTGGAGTAATCGGGGTTATCTTTGAATCAAGACCTGATGCACTAGTACAAATATCTACACTATGCCTAAAGAGTGGCAATGCTGTATTGCTCAAGGGTGGAAGTGAAGCAAGGAATACAAACAAAATACTTTCAGAGATTATAAGTGATGCTACCACAAGGGTGGGTATTGCAACTGGCTGGATACAGCTTCTAGAAACCAGAGACGATGTTAATGCAATGCTAGGACTTGACGAATACATTGACTTGATTATCCCAAGGGGCTCAAATGAATTTGTAAAATTCATTATGGATAATTCTAATATTCCTGTTTTGGGCCACGCAGATGGTATATGTCATTGCTATGTGGATAAGGCGGCTGATTTAAAGATGGCAGTTGATATTGTTGTAGACTCAAAGACACAGTATGTAGCAGTATGTAATGCTACTGAAACCTTGCTGGTTCATAGGGATGTAGCAGAAGCATTCTTGCCACTACTAAAGGCAGAAATGGATATTAAGAACGTGGAATTAAGAGGTTGTAGTAAAACACAGGAAATAATTGATGTTAACCCTGCAACAGAAGAGGACTGGAAGACAGAGTACTTAGATTATATACTATCCATAAAAATCGTTGATAGTGTTGATAGAGCAATCGAGCACATTAATCAATTTAGCTCAGGTCATACAGAAGCAATTATATCAGGAGATAAGGCTGTAGCAGAGAGCTTTATGAATCTTATTGACTCTGGTAATGTCTTCTTAAATTGCTCAACCCGCTTTAGTGATGGCTTTAGATATGGCTTTGGTGCTGAGGTAGGCATAAGCACAAATAAGATACATGCTAGAGGACCAGTTGGACTAGAGGGTCTATTGATATATAAATATAAGGTCTATGGTAATGGTCACATTGTATCAGACTATTCCAATGGGGCAAAGAGCTTCAAGCATAGACCAATAAAATGATAGACAAAAGCAAGGTGAAAGAGTTAAATTGAGGGGGTGAAAGCTTTTGAATACTTATAGTAATAATACTAAGTGTCCAAAATGTGGTTGTAGTGAAATAGGTGAGGGTGTGCTTGAGGGGTATGCAGCTATGAGACCAAAGGGAAGGGTTTTTGCTTCGTCAAGTATAATTGCAGATGTTTGTAGTAATTGTGGTTACATAATAGAAATGAGAGTAGCAAAACCAGAGAAGTTTAGAAAGAAGAATTGACAATTAAATAGATTACAATGAGGATTATAACTGAGTTATATGAAAAACATATATCAGTTTTAGCTATTCAACGACCAACTCCTCTAAATAACCTATTAAGCACTCAAGTGAATTCTTGCTACATAAAGCATTCTACATCGCAAATTGTCCCCAAAAAGCTAGTAATGTTATCAGTTCCCTTATGGTAAGACATACGAACCAAACTAAGCTTTCTGGGGCAATTTACGACAAGAAGCTACAATAAAAGAATAAAGTCTAAATAGAGGCTATATATTAATTAATCTCAAACTCTACAGATACAAACATTCTTTCGCGTTCAACGGAATCCATTGCTTTTATTATCCTATATTTACCCTTATTTAGACTTCCATAATGTGCCTTAATGTTGAAAACATATTCAACAGTATCTTTACCATTTAAACAATACTCAATAGAAAAGTAAAAAAGACCCAAATATTTGAAGGAGAAATATCTATGCTAAACAGAAATCAGATTATTAATAATTAATGTGATACCTGAAATAACTAACATTATTATAACTACCTTTTTAACAATGACTTCACTCATTTTGTTAGATAGTAATGTTCCAATGCTAAGCCCAATAATCATAAAGGGTAATAACATTATCGCACTAACAAAAATATGCCAGTTTAAGACACCTGTTATGATATATAAAATAATCCTAAATGTATTATCCACTAAAAATACAATACATATATTTCCTCTAAACTGTTTTTGATTACTAGTTGTTCTACTGATATATGCTACAAGCAAAGCTCCTATTCCAAAGAGTCCGCACAATATTCCTGACATAATTCCAATAATCATAAGTAAAACATTAGATGATTTTATCTTATCTTTTTTCCTTTCTCGAAAAAGAGTCTCAATTCCTATTAAAACTACAACTATACCAAATAACACTTTAATTAGCTGTGCGTTACCAATTTTAAGAAATATAACTCCTGGGATACTTCCCAGAATAACCAAAATAGATAAGCGGATACATAATTTTTTAGAAATACCTTTTCTTTCTTTCCAAGCAATAAAAATATTAGATGGGTAACCAATCAATAAATCTACAGGAGTTATATTTATATTATCTTTTGAATAACTCATAATTGTTCCAAATACTAAAGTATTGGCAAACCCACATACTCCTTTAATTATGTATGCACTCACTACTGCAATAATAGTTGCAATGTCCATATACTGTCTCCTATTGAATGTTTAATATGTAAGCGTTTTTAAAACTTCCGATTTGTCAAAAAATCATTTAAGTTTTAAAAATCGCCAAGACGAAATGTCTTGAAGACCGCTTACAGGCGTTATTTGTGCCAAATGAATGGCGGAGTTAATATAAAATTTAGTAACTATTTGAGTATACGGTGATACCAAATAGATATTTACTGAACTCTAAGTGAATTTGTTTTCAGTATACCATATATAACATATTTTTAAAATACTCTTTTTTTGCTGGACTTTTGTGACCCTCTGCTCTTTATACGCACATCTTGTAGACTTCCATAATGTGCCTTAATGTTGAAAACATAATTCAACGGTATCCTTATCCTTTAAACAATACGCAATATCAAAGATTATGACAACGCAATTTGATATAATCCGAATAAACTTGACAGATAAAGTTCACATTAATATAATATAAATTAGTATAATTTATATTATATTAATGTGAATAAGGAGGAAAGCGAGTGTTTATTGGTAGAAAAGAGGAGCTTGGATTCCTTGAAAATGAGTATAATAAAAAACGAAGCTCATTTGTTATTATATATGGAAGGCGTAGAGTAGGGAAAACAACACTTATTAAAGAATTCATCAGAAATAAAGAGGCTATGTATTTTTTAGCTTCAGAGGAATTAGAAAATGAGAATAAGAAAAACTTTGTAGAAAAAGTAGCAGACTTCACCAAGCAGCAGTATCTTAAAGACACGGCTTTCAGTAAATGGGACAATATATTTGAAGTTATAACGGGTTATAAAAGTGATTTGAAAAAGATTATAGTAATAGACGAATTTCAATACTTAATCTTCTCGAACCCATCATTTGCTTCAATCTTTCAAAGAATATGGGACGAAAAGCTTAAAGATGAAAATGTAATGGTAATTATATGTGGTTCATATATGGGCATGATGTTAAAGGAAACCCTAACATATTCAAGTCCATTATATGGAAGAAGAACAGGGCAAATTAAGTTAAAAAGCCTTCTCTTTAAAGATACAATAGAATTCTATAAACAAAATAATATAATTGAGCTAATAAACTATTACTCAGTAGCAGGTGGAGTGCCTAAATATATTGAGATAATAAATGAAGACAAAAATTTAATGGAAAGCATAAAAAACAATATATTAAGAAAAGATTGCTTTTTGTATGATGAACCAGTATTTCTTTTGCAAAAAGAGGTTAATGAGGTAGGTAGCTATTTTTCTATTCTTAAAGCTATTGCTAGTGGGAATCATAAGCTATCAGACATATCCTGTGTTCTTGAAATAGCCAGTCAAAGAATAACGCCGTACTTGAAGGTCTTAATTGATATGGATGTAGTTGAAAAGAGAGTGCCAATAACAGAGGAGTATCCAGAAAAAAGCAGGAAGGGCTTATATTTTATAAAGGATAATTTTATTTTGTTTTGGTTTAAATTTGTATTTCAATACAAGAGTGAACTTGAGATAGGTAATATGGAATTTGTATTAGATAAAATAAGCTCTAAGCTAATACAAAATCATACAAGCTATATATATGAGGATGTGGCAAGAGAAATACTATGGGAGGAAAACAGTCTAAACAAGCTACCCTTTAGATTTTCAAAATTAGGGGGCTATTGGGATAAAAGCATTGAGATAGATATAGTTGCTTTAAACGAAAATAAGCTCTTAGTAGGAGAATGCAAATATACAGAAAGTAAGGTTGACATTAACCTATTTTATAATCTGAAAGATAAGGTTGAAAGGGTTGAACAGCTTAATAAGCATGAAAGCAAGTACTACGTGCTTTTTAGCAAAAATGGATTTACAGAAAGGTTAATAAACCTAGCAAAAGAAAGAAAAGACATATTATTATATAAAGGCATAGAAAAAACATAGCCATTGTTTTTCTATGCCTTTGTAAGCTATCATATTTGAGTAAGTAATATGTACAACACTATTTTTTTAGCTCTTCCTGAACCTGTTCAATTGCCTTAACCAATTGGTCAGAGCAGGAAGTGGATTTCATACCGCATTTTATACCCTTAAGCTTTTCAATTAGCTGAGTAGTCTCCATGCCCTCAACTAGCTTAGAGATGGCTTGAAGGTTGCCAGGGCAGCCACCCTTAAATCTGACATCATAAACCTTATTGTCCTCTATCTTAAATGTAACCAGTGGTGAGCAAACCCCCTGTGTTCTGTAATTGTATTCCATGTTGTACCCCGCTTTATGTATATTAATTGATTAGTAAGCCTTTATGCCTCATAGTATAAA
>QKEK01000281.1 GCA_003251775.1 Clostridia bacterium
ACTTTTATATCAATGACAAAAAAGTATATTCTGAGATTTTGGGAAGCAAGCCAGAGTCGCATGGCTTATTAATGAATGCCAGATTTATTCAGGGGATCTTTGATGATAAAGCTGATGCACAAAGATACAATCGTTTTGGAAGAGTCTTTAATCCAGAGAAGAATACAGATGAGCTTATAGCTGCCCTGCCACAATGGTATAGATATGGTCTAAGGGCTTTTACTGTTGGGCTTCAAGGAGGAGGACCATTCTATACAATAAAGAATGATACAATATTCAATAACCCTTTTGGTGCTGATGGGACAGCAATAGATGAAGACTATCTTAACAGGCTTGACAGGCTAATATGTGCCGCGGATGAACTTGGTATGGTTGTTATAGTAAGCTATTTCTATTTTGGGCAATCGGCACGTATAAAGGATGGAAGGGCAATAGCTAATGCTGTTAGGTCTGCATCAAGGTTTTTGAAAGAAAAGGGCTATACAAATGTTATTATTGAGGTGGCTAATGGAATGAATTATGATAATGCTCACTCTATAATCAATCAACCAGAAGGTATGAGCGTGCTAATTGAGATTGCAAGGGAAGAATCAGGGGGCATGCTGGTTGGCTGTAGCTGTGGGGGAGGCTATTCATTTAAGGAGGTATCCGAAGCCAGTGACTTTATTTTAATACATGGAAATGGGTGCAGTAGGCAGCAGTATTATAACCTTATTCAAAAAGTCAGAGAGCAAAGTCCCGGAAAGCCTGTGATATGCAATGAGGATTCTCAGGCAATTGGCCAGCTAAGGGTAGCTTTAAATACTCATTCCTCATGGGGATATTATAATAATATGACAAAGCAGGAGCCACCAATAGACTGGTCAATTACAAAAGGGGAGGATTTGTTTTTTGCATACCGGGTGGCAGAAGGGATAGGTATTGAGGTTCCTGATATTCCTTTTGAAGAGCAGTATTATTTGCAGGGCTTAGAACCAGAAATGGAGTATGAGGGCAAGAGGTGGATTCGTTTAGCAAGCCTCTATCCTGAGTCGATTGATTATGTTGAATTTTTTATTAATGGAAGGTTAATTTATAGATGCTTTGATGAACCTTTCTTGCTATTCTTTGGGTGTAATTGGTCACAGGAAGCATATGTAGTAAAGGATAATGATAAAGAATACAAGGCGGTTGTGCATCTGAGAGATGGCACAAAGGTAGAGAAGACTCATGAATGCAAATAAGAACCCTCTTATAGTGCAAACAACAAGAAACCTAAGTTGCGAGCTATATTTGATAGCCTCGACAACCTAGGTTTCTCCTATTTTATAGGCATGATTTTAAGGATTACCTTTGTTACAAATATTTAATATTAGTTTATTTCATTCATAATTACAATGCAAGCAAAAATATGATATTATAGACTATATAACTCTAAATAATTAGGTTTGAAGGCAATTTGTTACATATAATCACAAATAATAAGTAAAAATCATAAATCATAAAGTAAAATGTAAATTATAAATTGTAGATTGTAAAATGTAAAATGTAAATTATAGATTGTAAATCAAAAATTATAAATGAACAAACGAACAAATTATAACTGATAACTTACAAATGAACAAACGAACAAATTATAACTGATAACTGATAACTTATAAAGGACAAATGGTAAATGACAAAGGATAAGGTGAATAAATCAATGAGGCAAAATAAAAAAGCTGTTGCTTTTTCTTACGGAACTAAAAAACGCACTAAGAGTATAGGTATTATTTTTATGGTAATGCTTTTAGCCTTTGCATTTAATATACAAAGCAGTAAAGCTATACAAGTTCCGGAAACAGTAAGGATTGGAATTCATTACAGAGCCTCTGCGGTAAGCTCATTTAAGGTAAAAGCATCAAAAGGAATAGAAATAGGTAGTTATCTAAACGGCAAAATGTCTGTACTTATAAGCTTTGAAAGCTTTGAGGATGTCGTTGTAAGTAAGGATGCTTATTTTATAAAGAATTCTTCTGGCGTGTTTTCAGAGTATTCACCCACTGAGGGGATTCCTGGTACGGGGGAGCTACATGGTCCTTATCATATAAAAATTGGTGGGACATACAATAGCTATACTGAGGCAAAGAGTTTAGCAGGTACATATACTTCAAAAGGCGTTACTGCGTATGTAGTGTATACAGGAGTATGGGAGGTATGGTGTGGCTTCTATGATACACCTGATAAGCAACAGGCTGATTTAGAAGTGATTAAGGGTAAGTTAGGAGAGCTACAATTTACTAAGATTGATCCTTCTGCCAATAGATTAGTTGTTAGGACAGCAGACACTTCAGTTCTCTTTGTTTATGCGAAGAATGATGAATACCTAAGAATAAGACCAAAAAGCGACAACAACCTCTATGCACTTTACTTAAATGGAAAGTTATATCGTGGTGAATTAGAGGTGAGAAGATTTAGCGATAGTGACCTGACCGTTATTAATGAGTTGAATTTTGAAGAGTACTTGTATGGTGTTGTACCTTATGAAATGCCAGCCTCCTTCCATTTAGAAGCATTAAAGGCTCAGGCTGTTGCGGCTAGAACCTTTACCCTCGGAAATCTGGGTAAGTATTCATCTCTAAGCTTTAATTTAGACAATACTCAAGCTTCGCAGGTTTATAATGGGATTGAGGGTGAGAAAAGCTCAACAAATATTGCAGTACAGCAAACGGCAGGAAAAAAGGTTTTGTACAACGGGAGACTAGCACAGATTTTTTATTCAAGTGCAAGCGGAGGAAAAACTGCAAATGTTAAAAATGTATGGGGTAGTTCTATTCCATATCTCATAAGTGTTGAAGACCCATATGAGCCTGAGACCAATGTTCATCGGAATTGGACAGTTAGTCTTACGAAAGAGGAAATAAAGCTAAAATTATTCCTTAAGGGGATTGAGATTGGAGACATTGTGTCTGTAGTAGCAGAGGAATATTCAGAATCAGGAAGGGTAACAACCTTAAAAATAACTGGGACAGAGAGTAGCTCAACCTTCCATAACATAGATTGCAGGAATATTTTGGGTGTAAAGAGTCAGATGTTTACTATAACTAATGCAGGCTCTGGGGGAGTATCGGCATCAAATGTAAGTGTTTTAGGAGCAGACGGAAAGGTACAGAATATAGCGTTAGCTAATAAAGCTGTACTAAGTGCTTCTGGAAAGAGTATATTCCAAGGCTCGCAGGCTACTTTTGCATTAGGAGCGAATAATACTAAGAAAGGTCTAAATGAAGCTGGTACTGGAGACACCTTTATTATAAATGGACATGGCTATGGGCATGGTGTGGGAATGAGTCAATTTGGAGCAGAGGGGATGGCTCAAGCTAGCTTTACCTATGACCAGATATTGAAGCACTATTTTACAGGTGTAGATATAGAGTAGGTTTGTTTATGTAGTAGGTGGAATTTACTTTTGCAATTAATGCGCGAAAAAAAATCTAAATTTTTTGAAAATTTCTCTTGACCAAAAGGCAAACTGTAAGTATAATATTACTTGTGCCTCACGTGAGGCAAACCGTTCCTCAATAGCTCAGTCGGTAGAGCATGCGGCTGTTAACCGCAGGGTCGCTGGTTCGAGTCCAGCTTGAGGAGCCACGAGGGCCTTTAGCTCAGTTGGTTAGAGCAACCGGCTCATAACCGGTAGGTCCGGGGTTCGAGTCCCTGAAGGCCCACCAATAGGTAATCAGCTTTGCTGGTTATCTTTTTTTATGTTAAAATAATTTAATATCATGTATATTAATGCAATAATTTAGATTACTATCACGAATATATGCATAAAAAGTTTATAAAAAGGGTTGTTCAATATAATGGAATTAAGTAATAGGTTAAAACTAATAGCAAAAAAGGTACCAGACAGTAGTGTAGTATGTGATATTGGAACAGATCATGCGTATATTCCTATCTATTTGGTGGAAAATCATATTTGTAAAAAGGCTATAGCCTGTGATGTCAGAGTAGGTCCATTAAAAAAGGCTGAAGCAAACATAATAAAATACAAGCTTAGC
>QKEK01000125.1 GCA_003251775.1 Clostridia bacterium
GAGGTGTAAACCAATCTTCAAATTTGAAGTTGCTTTCTGTGTTGTTCTCTTGTGGTCTCTCTGATACAGGCACTGTAAATGATTCTGCGTTGTCAAAAATTGTACTCATTGTTTTCTTTTCCTTTATGACCCTTTCGGTCTATGTTTGTTTTTAGTTGTTTCTTTATTCTAGTTTATTGCTCTAGCCTGTTGCCCTGTTACCCCTGTAGCATCCGAATAAAACTCATTCTTTCTATCAGATTGTATCATGGATAATAAATCTTTTTTTGCATTGTAAGCTGTAACAAGTCCAAGTATTGCATCCATATTTTCCTCAGCAATAGCCCTTTCTTCTCTAGCTTTTAACATCTCAGGATGACTATCAACATAATCAGATATAGCTGATTCTGTAATCTTGATAGTACTACCTTTACCATCAGGAATAGCTCCTGAAACTCTAACTTCCATTGACAATCTAGCTCTTACAGCTTTTACATTATCAGTTGCTACTTCTAATGCTTTTTTGTACTGTGCTCTTAATGGAAACACGGAACCTGATTGTGCTGAATGTTTAACACACTCTTCTGAAATGTTACAATTGGTTTTTAATTCTAACTCCGAAAAACTTAACACCCTTTATCCTCCTTTTAATCTACTAGAAACCAATCATGATGTTTAGTTTCATCGTAATCTTTTAAATCTTGTAAAAAGCTAAAAAACTCTTCTGTGATTATACATTTAGGGAATTCTAAAGAGTTTATATAAAAACCCTCATCATCATCTCTAAAATTACCATCATAAGTGGTTTTAACTAAATCCCATACTTCAGTATAGGAACGTTTACCAAACGCTTTACTGTTTAGAAAATTTAATACACCGTAATCATCATCTCCACCAATCTCTAAAACTCGCACTTCCTCACCTCCTTTCAATAATAATAAGCTTTCTTTGGCTTATATTTATAAAAATACACATATGTTCCATCTGATAACAGTTCTTTTACAATCATTTTATCATTATTAACCATTTCTTCCAAAATATCTTCAGCCTCTTCTATGGTCATATGCCTGTAAAATCTATCTACTACCTGTTCAGGAAGCAATGTGGTATTATTATCTAATAAAAACTTCTTTAAATATTCTTAATCTGATTTCTACTATACACACCCCCTCCCTATAACATAACAATATCATGCACAGGATTTAAGGCAATAATAATAAAATCTTTTTCCTTATACTTCTCAGGCAACAATGATTCAATAAATTCTACATCCTCATCATCAACATTGTTTTGAAATTCTATATCAGAATCTTCTGAAGCATGGAGGATAATATTATCAATGTAATAGGAATCAACAAATAATGATACTTGAATTGTTCTCATTATTTTACACCTGTAGACCCAAATCCACCTTCGCCTCTTTCTGTAACACTTAACTCATTTACAACTTTAAATTTAGCTTTTGTTACAGGAGCTAATACACCTTGGGCTATTCTATCACCATGTTTGATATAGAAAGGCTTAGTGGAAGAATTTTTAGTTATTATACCAACCTCAGCCCTAAAATCTGAATCTATTGTGCCTAGAATAGCTTCTACACCTTCTTTTAATGCTAACCCTGAACGTGGTCTTATTTGTACTTCATAGCCCTTGGGTATCTCCATAGATATTCCTGTTGGGATGAGTACTGTTTCTCCTGCACCTACTCTGAAAGGTCTATCTTTGTGGGCAGGAAGATAAGCTCTAAGGTCAAATCCTGATGCACCATCAGTTTTATACTCAGGCATAAACTCTCTAGTTCTAATCTTTAATTTTTTCTTTGATTTAAACAATTATGGTTCTCCTATTGATATATAATATCATACTTTTAAGTTTTTGTCAATACCCTGACAGGATATTTTTTATTTATTTTTCCTCCTTTTGTAAGTGGTCTCTATGAGTATTATTTTTAATAGATTTCTCTACTTCCTTTATTATAGACTTTATCTCATCTATTGTCAAGGGTAATTCAGAGAAACATTCATTTTTACCAGCAAAATATATTTTTGGTATATATTGTTTGTCTTTAAATACATTATGAAGATGTTGCTCTATGTAAAAGGAATTATAGTAATTAGATTTATGTTCGTAAATAACTTCATAATTATATGGAATGGAATCTTTCCCTGCAAACCTAGTTTTTGTATTCCTGTTTGTTATTCCTATTTTATAGAATTCTTCATCATCATTCCAACATCTAATAAAATAACACATACCCTTCATAGCTTTGTAATCAAATTTCATACGTTCTATAGTCGTATAGTTTATAAATCCTAGCAGTTTTTCGTTTGCACAATCAGGACATATTCTTCCTTGAATATGTCCATGAGGAGTTTTCTTGTATATCTTACTATGTATAGTACACCAAACATCCATTTTCTTATCAGACCTTACGTAGGTCTCCATTATAGGTATGTATACTCCTTTATGTATTCTATTGGAATTTTTAATAAATTCTTTTTTTACTTTATCTGATTTACACTGTGCACAACCCGCTCCTCTAGATAAATGGTCATAAGGATTTATATTAAATACCTGTTTATGATTTATACAATATACAGAAAGTGGTTTATGATTTAAATCATATTCATCTATACAGTAAAAATATTTTCCTTGAAATCCAGCATCTCTTGCTTTTTCTAAAAATGTATCTCTTAGTTTTTGGTCTACACAAAATGAACATCCCTCATGTCCTTGTAAAAGACTACTGGGGGATTGTTCATAAATATTATCATGAATAAGACATTTTAATTGCATATTTACATATATATTCTTATAGGTATTAAAATAAAATTCTATATGCTCTTTAAGATGTACTACTTTATTTTTAAATAATTTTAAATTATTTTCATATTCTTTTTTGTTATTTTCTGCTTGACAATACTCACAAGCGTAATAACCATTTAAATGGGATGTAGGGACTTGTTCAAACCAGTGATTATGTTTAACACATTTAATATTCATTTTTTCACTTGATGTTTTGTACGTTGTTAAGTCATATTCCCATAAACCATCTCTCCATACTTTAGATGTATTCTTTAAAAAATTATCAGTCAGTCTTTTCTTCTGACAACCAGTACAAATACAATGTCCACTAAAAAACCCTCTAGATAATTGAGAGAATGTTTCATTATGTTCTTTACATGTTATTCTTATATATGTATCATTCCCAGTGTATTCTTCAGGGTAAAATTCAAACTTATCTTGATATGGTATTATTTTTTTCTTAAAATCTTCTCTAAGTTTCTCCAATTTACAATATTTACATCCCATATAACCCTTAAGAAAATTTCCTATATACTGTTCATATATATGATTATGCTTGAGACATTTAATACTGGCTGTTTTTTGTGTACCAACAAAAGTATCCATAAGTACTTCATATCCTTGAGGATGCGTTTCTTTTTTAGTTAAAAAATTTATCTTCTTTTTTTCTAAATCGCATGTGGGACAAATGTTAAATCCATATACATGACTATTTGCTTTTTGTGGAAACCATGTATTATCAATTAAGCATTTTACTTGTATTACGCTAGTATGGGACTTGTAATTTGTTAAATCATACTCCCATCTTCCTTCTCCCCATCTCTTATTACTGTTTTTTAAAAACAACTCTTTTCTTTCTTCTAATGATAAGACTTTACCCATTAAATAATTTCCTTTAAAAAAAATAATTACACCCATCACAGTTTGAACTCTTATTACTAGAGTGAAAGCTGTTCTCTAATAATAGAAAGTGATGAGCATAATTATTTAAACTAATTTAGTTTTGCTTTCATATAAGTACAGGGAGAGTTCAATTCCCTTATACTTATATTATAGCATACATGGAATAAATTTAAGCTGTTATATAATTTTCCTCGTAAACATCACCTATTATTGGTATCTCTACAGGCTTTGTTGCAAAATTACCTTTCTCATAAACATCTAATCCAGCTTTGAAATCCATTGTCACCCAATCAAACATCGGATTACCTTCATGCCCTTTTATTAGTGTTTCATATAATAATTTATGTATAATGCCTTCTTCACCCTTTTTTATGTACATCCCAACACTATCATGTATTTCAAATATTAACTTAGACTCTAACTTTAATTCTTCAATTTTATCCTGCAAAATATTTAGTGCATTTTGAACCTTCATATACGCAATGGATTGTATGGAGGATTGTATGGAGTAGTTAGGGCATGTAAGTGGTGTCATAATATCTCTATATACAAAGCCACATTTATTTCTAAGATATCCTTGGGACACATATTCTTTATATACCTCTTTATTCCAGATTCCATATTCTGTAAATAAATCTTCCCAAAACCACCTAGTACCCTCTTTAACTTGAAGCTCAAATTCTGTAAAATTAGATATACCATTTTTACCTAGTAATGCCTGAATATATAACTTATCAGCTTCTGTTGGCAATGTTCCTAGTGAATCCCATAAATCCTTGGATATACTTTTATATGTTGCACCATAAGATAATGCGAATGTAAATTTCTTAGAAATCTGCCTTATCCTTTTTGTTAATCCTTCATCAGGTGTATATGTTACTCCTTTATACTCAATTACAGGAAGAGTATTAGTTGTGAAACCAAAAACTTTCTTTGCCACATCTAAATGAATATCTCCTGCACCATACAAATTATACTGAGCGTATGCATCACAATTTGTAATTATTGAAGCCGTGTATGCCTCACTACCAGTTATATCAGCTTCATTTAAGGTATATCCTTCAGGAGCTATAAAACATACCCTTATTAATTCTTTCATTCTTTGTTGATTTTTGGGAATGTTCTGTACATTGGGAGAGAAGGAACTTGACCTAAAACTAGCTACTAAAGCTAAACTGAAACTAGGTCTAACATATCCATCAGGAGCTATATTTCTATACACTTCTCCCAAATAGGTAGTCCTAGTTTTCTCTAGCTGTTTCTTTTTAGTTATCAGCTTACACATTGGGCTACCTAACATATCTAAAGTACTTGCATCCGTAGCCTTCTTCCCTGCCTTTGTTTCCTTAGTGCTTTTATACCCAATAATATCAAATAACAAATGTCCTAACTGTGCCCCTGAATTGTAATTGAATTCTTCTTCACCATCCCATCTTTTAGCCTCATCACTATTCATAATCTGATAATGTAAGTCATCAATTTCTTTCTGTATCTCATCTAACCCATCTAATAAAGCCTTTTCATCAACTAATATACCATTCCTAGACATCTTAGCTAATGTAATAGAACTCTTAGAATAGAACAAAACTGCTTCCCATTCTCTGTTATCCATTAACCTCTTACTTATATTTAAAAATATCTTGCTTGTATATATTACATCCTTTGTAACATATGAAAGTAAGTCTTTCTCAGCTAATGAATCTTTCTTAAATTCTGTATTCCTTCTCTTATTCTCAGCCTTGATTTCTTTAGCAGGTATTTCAGGATACTGTTTTGGGTCTATAGGATATAGTAAACCTTTCTCTACTATCTTGTGCCTTTCTAAGGCTTCCCCAAGTTGATTGAGTTCTAAATTTCCTCCCTCAAAGCGTGTTCCTTTATCTAAATCTCGTACTTTAAAGAACTTTGCTGAATTTTGCTCATAACCAAAAACTCCTACATATCGTGCTGCATTTGGTTTTAAACCTGAACAACCTGTTCTGTGGTCAAAACAATGAGCTAATATTTGAGTATCTATAATAGTTCCTTTCAAAGAAACATCATATTTCTCCCTAAACATTGTCCATTCGTATGAACAGTTATGGATTAGCCACCGTTTCTCCATAGATAATAATTCTTTTACCTTTGTAACTACTATGGGGTGTTTAGTTCTTATTCCTACATTCCTCTTTAAATTGGAGAAACCTATACATAATATTTCAGATTCAGGTCTATATGGTGAAAGACTTGTAGCCTCTATATCCACTGCAATCATTGGTTGAGTTTTAAAATATTCTATAGCCTCTACAGCCCCTGTTATATTATCTTCACCAAATAATTCCAATGGTTCATCGTCTATAGGAAATTCTTTATCTACATGATTATATACTGTTTCCCAATCTCTTACAAACCATCTCCATCTGTTCTTTAAATCATCATCCCATAGACCATCTATATTAACAATAGATTCTTTAGATGATAATACATCTTGATGATATCTACTTACATAGCCTTTTTCTTCCTTAGACTTCTTAGCCCATCTTTTAACAGATTCTAATTTTTTAGAAAGACTCCATATAAAATCCCTTGGGTCAAACATTGGAACAACCCAACAGCCTAAAATTTGGTCAGGAATTGCTATATCTTTATCTATAGCCACCCATTGTTCCCACTTATCTGTAACACTTACATCATGGTCTGCCCATAAAGTAGATAAAGCTCTGAATCCCAAAGTAACTATAACCTTTGGTTTAAGTTCTTTAATAGTTTCCCTAAGTTGCTTTGAACAGGCTTTGGAGCATACAGTTATATTTGTCTTAGGAACTTGTCTTATAGCATTTACTATATATAAGTCTGATGATATATTGGCAGTTCCTAAAGCTTTTTCTAATAACTCTTTATGGAGTTTTGGTATTACATCATTAGATATAGCTAGTTCTTCAGTAAGAGCATCTGCTATTACTAATATTCCTTTTTTACCTTCTCCATATATTTTTGATGGGGGAGGAGCTTTATCAGAACCTTTTGAACAACTTCCGCAATCTTTACAGGTGTATTCCTTTGGAGTTGTGTGTTTCAGTAAATCAGGATTACCTTTTATATTCTTGATATCATACTGTACTTTTGGAAAAAAACTCATTCTAGCTCCTCAAACTCATCATGTATATCATATTCTAAATAACCTGTTTCTCCACATTCTGGACAACATTCAACATCATTTAAAAAAGAGATATCTTCTTCATAAAAAACCGTTTCACACCAGTCACATCTTACTTTCATTTATCTCCTCCATACCTATATTCTAATTTAGTCATATTAAGTTTTAACATATAGTTCATTTTATTCTCCCTCCTTATCAAACATTCTAGCTGTGTATATATCTGCTAATACCTTACCCACATTATATCCACCAACCTTGTTCTGCCTATTTTTAATAATACCCTCTATATCAATTCCTGTACTGTCAAAATCCTCTATTAACAATGTCTTTATATATTCTACCTCTTCTTTATAGGTCATTTAAATACTCCTATTATTAAAAAATCAGCCATTTCTCCCATTTGTTTAATACATTCTTTTTCATCTTCTTCATGAGCTTTAATAACTTTATCCTTTAATTTCAAACATTTTTTACAAGTAACATCTTTCCAATTATCTGTTGTGTAATTCTCTAAGACTTCCTCTCCAACACAACCACATATAGTCTTATCTCCTGCTACACAAATACAAGGGCACTCATAATCACCTTCATTAATTAAATATCCGAAATGTGTCTTCATTTATTTA
>QKEK01000175.1 GCA_003251775.1 Clostridia bacterium
TATAACACTAAAGCAAAGGAAAGAGTGAAAAAGTGAAGCACTATATAAAGCTAATGAGACCAAAGCAGTGGATAAAGGGTTTTTTCGTATTTGCTGCATTAATATTTGCTAGAAAATTTACAGAGCTAGATGCAATAGGCTGGACCAGCTTGCTATTTGTATATTTTACAATAGCATCATCCGCAATCTATGTATTTAATGATTTATATGACTTAGAAAAGGATATTCACCACCCAAAGAAGAAGAACAGACCAATTGCCAGTGGGAGGGTATCAAAAAGAAATGCTATTCTACTAATGGTGGTACTTACTGTATTTTGCTTGCTTTTAGGGTTTAATTTCAATTGGAAGGTGAACCTAATCATTTTATTATACTTAATAAATAATCTATTTTACACCCTCAAGCTCAAAAACAGTATTATAATTGACGTTATGATTATCTCAGTGGGCTTTTTATTACGAGTAGTAGCAGGTGCTTTTGTATTAGATGTATATATCTCTTCATGGATAATCATATGTACATTTTTTCTATCCATGCTGATAGCACTCGGAAAAAGGCGAAGTGAGATGATATTTTTAGAAGAGGCGGCAGCAAAGCATAGAGGTAATCTAAAAATGTATTCGGTAAAGCTCTTAGATTATATGCTTATAATAAGTGTGGCATGTACACTTATGACATACTCCCTATATGCAATACTTGAATATAGCAATCAGTTAATACTATTTACAATTATTTTTGTCTTCTATGGGGTATTTAGGTATATGTTCCTGCTGCTCAAAGGTGATGGGAGCAAGTCACCTGAAGAAATCATCATAGGAGATAAGCCACTAATCATAGATATTTTAGCATTTGGCATCGCCTGTATACTGATTTTGTTATTAGTTTAAGAAAAAAGATCATTATTAATTATCTATAAAATAGCTGTCCGATGAAAGGGAAGGATATAAATCATGCTGAGGGTTATAAAAAACGTATTATTAAAAAGACCAATACTAGTGATATTTGACGTTACCAAGCTGTGTAATCAAAGATGCCCTATGTGTAACATATGGGCAACGAAGAGCCATAATATGGATTTAGAGCAAATAGAGCAGATGGCGAAAAGACTAAAGAGCTTTGGAGTTGGATATGTTTTTATTCAAGGAGGAGAGCCAACCTTAAGAAAGGATTTGGTTGAGATTATAGACATATTCATTAAGCACAAAATCAAGCCAACTGTTATTACTAATGGTATTTTATTAAGCAGAGAATTGGCAGAAAGAATAGCAACAAGAAAATGTAATCTTGCTATAAGTATGGATTCTCTTAATAAGGAAAAGTATGAGCAGCTACGAGGGGTAGATGCCTTAGAAAAGGTAATTCAAAACATTAAGAGCATACATGACATTAAACGAAAGGGAAATTGGTCTTTGACAACTACTGTTTCTAAGGCTATTAGCTTAGAAGAGGTTAAGGAAATAGAAAAATTTGCATTTGATTATGGCTTTATGTATGCGATAAGACCATATATTTACGTTAATGGGACTGCAGGCAAAAAGGACGAGCAGCTTGTTTTTGAATACAAGGACATAAGCGAAATATTCGAATACATGCTTGCTAAAGCAAGAAAAAACAATTACTTTGCAAGCCTTATCTATGAAGAGCATATCAAGTATATGAAGGGTGAAAAAATGCCTGAGTGTGACGCGATGAACTACTCGTTTCTGATGAAGGAAACTGGGGCTTGTGCACCCTGCATAGAGTTTGCAGATAAACCCTTTGAGCTAAGTAATTTCAATAGTGATAAGAAAAGGTATAAGCCAATGCTTGATAAGTGCAATCAATGCACGCCCTGCTTTTATAATGACGCAAGAGAGATTGGGGTGCTGATAAGGAAAAAATGGAGGCTTTTAATGCACGCACCACAGATACTAAAGCAGATAATTAAATACGGGAATTTCTTTTAATTGAGGAATAAGAGAATAGGTTTGAAGGTAAAAAGGTATGAAGGTATGAAGGTGATTGGCGAATTGTGAATAGGTAAGTAGGGAAAAGTTGAATATGGAAAAGGCGAATTGGCAAACTGGTGAATAGATAAATTGGTAAGTAGTCAAATGGGAGGGTATTAGTGTATGAATATACTTGTAACAGGTGCTAGTGGTTTAGTGGGAAAAAGCCTTGTGAACATGTTATCAAAAGAGGATAAAATAGAAAATGTAATATGTCTGTACAGAAATATACCAAAAGGGTTATCCTCTGAAAAGATAGTCCCAATAAAGGGTGACCTTGATTCGCTATCTGAAATAACACTTCCGCTTAAAATTGATACGGTAGTACATCTAGTTGGGTATTGGGCGAAGGAGGATAAAAAGCTTCTATACAATATAAATGTAAACGGAACTAAAAGAGTAATTAATTTTTGCAAGAAAAATAGTATAAACAGTATAATCTATTTAAGTACAATAAATGTACAGCTCAAAACTAAAGGCTATTATGCAAAGACAAAGCTACAGGCAGAGGCGGAGATTATAAGCTCTGGCTTAAGCTATAACATAATGCGACCTTCTCTAATATTCGGAAATGGAGATAGCGGACTTTCGAAAATATGTAATTACATAAGAAAGAGTAGTGTAATACCGGTATTTGGGAGCGGTAAGGCACTAGAACAGCCAATCTTCGTAGATGAGGTTTCGGGATATATTATACGAGCTATACATGAGTTTAAAGAAAATATCATTTTGCCTATAGCGGGAAAGAGGGCAATGGCATATGATGATATGCTATATATACTAGCAGAAAAAATGCAGAAGAGAATAAGGATTATTCATATTCCTGCATGGATGGGCTTGATTTTTACCAGAATGTTTGAAGCATTAAATATACGCTTTTTCATAACCTCAGAGCAAATATCACACATGGCTGAGGATCTTTATATAGATACCAAGAAAGAAGAAACACACTACAATGTTGAATTGAAGGCTTTTGAAGAGAATATTGAGAAGCTAGAGTATTTGTGATACACTGTGAATAAAAGAGTTTGTTATGTAAATAAGTACAGTTATATTTTAAATCAGTTTTATGTCGGAAGAAAGGGATGTATATAAAAATGAGTAAAACAGTGATATCAATAAAAGGTGAAGATTTTTTTATTAACGGCAAAAAAACATACTCTGAAATTGAGGGAAGTAAAAAGTCATCGCATGGCTTATTAATGAATGCAAGATTTATACAAGGGATATTTGATGATAAAGAAGATGTTGCAAGGTTTAATCGTTTTGGTGCAGAGAAATTTGATGCTGACAAAAATACTAATGATTTAATAGAGTCGTTAAAGGAATGGTACGATTTTGGCTTGCGTGCTGTTACTGTTGGTTTTCAAGGTGGGGGTCCCTGCTTTACTATAAAGAATGATACAATCAGGAACAACCCATTTAGTGAAGATGGCTTAAGTATTGACAGTAAGTATTTAGACAGAATGGACAGGATAATTAAAGCTGCCGATGAGATAGGAATGGTGGTTATTGTAAGCTACTTCTATCCAGGTCAGATGGTCAGAATGAAGGATGCAGATTCTATAGTGAATGCAGTAAAAACAGCTTCCGAGTTTTTGAAGCATCAGAAATATACAAATGTTATTATAGAAGTATGTAATGAACATGATTTATGTAAATCGCATCCAATTGTTTCAGAGGAAGAGGGTATGGCTGTTTTAATAAATATTGCAAGAGAAGCTTCTGGAGGAATGCTGGTAGGGTGTAGCTTGGCTGGAGGAAAAACATATAATCAGGTTACTAGAGCTTCAGATATCATATTAGTTCATGCAAATGGATGTAGCAGACAAAGCTATTATAATCTAATTAAGAGAGTTAAGAGCGTTTCTCCTGGCAAACCAGTGGTCTGCAATGAAGATTCTCAGGCAATTGGAAATATGGAGGTAGCCTATGCAACACATACTTCATGGGGGTACTATAATAATTTGACCAAACAAGAGCCTCCTACAAAATGGGGAGTACTGGAAGGGGAAGATAAGTTTTTTGCATATAGAATTGCCTTGGGAATTGGAATAAAGGTTCCTGAGTTGACAGAGCAAGAACAGTTTTATTTTCAAGGCTTTGAACCCATGATGGAGTTTGAAAATAAAAGATGGCTTAGGGTAGCGAGCCTATACCCTGAAAGAATAAATTATGTTAACTTCTATAAAGACGACGAATTAGTATATACATGCTATGATGAGCCATTCTCACTCTTCTGGGAATGGAATTGGAAACAGGAACCAGTAGAAGTTGATAAAAATACAGGAGAATGGACAGCTGAAATTGTTCTAACATCTGGTCAAGTAATAAGAATTAAAAAAACACTCACACGTTAAGAGTTTATCAGATTTTTGAAACAGCTTACAATTTTATTGTGCAAACAACAAGGTTCTTACTTCACACAACGCTTCAGACATCTATTGTAGGAAAAAGCCGTGGTGATAATAGCTACCAATATAACTAATAATTGCAAAACCCCTGAAGGCGTAATCATACAAACAATCATAGCAACAACCATAGAAATTATACTAAAGACAAATTTTATAGCCTTTCCAGTATACACGCCTTTTGTGTTGTTTGATAATAGATAAGAAATATTATACCCTATAGCGTAGAAGGGTATAGAAATTATCAAATAAACTATGGATTCTAGTAAGAGGCTTACGTTACCTTGAGTGATAAACATAAGTATGATATACAATAAGCTTGCCATAACACCAGCAGTAAGATTAACGTAACCATATTGGAAAAAAGCCCTTTCTATATCCAATCTTTTTACAGGCATTGAATAAAGTAATAGAACCATTTGCTTAGATTTAAATGAAATTATATATAATAAGCTTGATAAGTATAGTATCATCCAAATATGAGTATCATATGTATCTCCTATTAATATAGTGATTCCCCATAATATAACTGGCAACGTTAGAATAGAAATAATATTTCGGTAATTGTTAGAAATAACCCTTACAGTTTTAAGCATAATACCCTCCCTTTTGATAAACACAACAAAATAGTCTTCTCAAATTCAGAAATCCTTCTTCTTAATCAAAAAGCTTATGGCTAAGCCTCCTGAAAAGTAGGTAATAAGACTTATTAGTATTACAATTAGAATTATATAATCCATAGTGGCTATGCTAAAAAACAATTCAGATTTAGTAGCAATAAAGGATAGTATAACAATAAATATAACAGACATATTAGCGAAGTTTATGTTCTTCCATAGGTACATAATATAAAAAGCATTGCTTATAATAATGCTATTCATCGACAAATTAAATAATTGGACAAAAGCATAGGTTTTATTTGCCTCTACAATACTACATCCCGAAAGGAAAAACCCTATATTAGACGGTATGTAAAAAATCATTAATTGGAATAGGAACAAAACAAATATGTTAATAATAAGGCTTTTGGCATAGACCAGCCTTTTGACGGGTAAATTTAAGAGTAATACAGCAATTGAGGTATTTTCGCCTTCCCTTGTCTTAGAATTCACTGATAAGTTAAGGAATAAAAGCATAATTAGCAATGGAATCATAATAGCGACAAAAAAGTGCAGGCTATAGTGTATATTATAATATGCTCTAATAGACATACCCATACACTTAATATCCTTATTAATATTTGAGTTTAATATAAATCCTGAAAAGAAGGATATAATGCCTTCAAATATACTTATTATAACCATTGTAGATGAAACTATATTAGACTGTTTGACAGCGGCATAATAAATTCTTAATATCCTAAGCATTAGCCTTCCTCCTTAAAATGAACCATTAAGTCCTCAATTGTAGGCTTTTCAAATATAGCACTATCACCCAGTACCTCGACAATAGCCCTTTTATACTTAGTTAAAGCCTCTATGCCATATTTCCCAGCTATCCTTCCTATCAGGTATTTTTCATCAACAAGGCTATCCATAGAAGAGGGGTATTTAACAAGACTAAATTTCTCCAAAACCTCAGTATATGGCATAGATAAAATAATTTCCCCCTTATTTATCATAGTAAGATAATCAGCAATACGTTCTAGGTCTGATGTAATATGCGTAGAAAATAAAATTGACTTTTTTTCATTCTGAATAACATCATAAAAAATATCTAGTATCTCTCTTCTTGATACAGGGTCAATACCAGCCGTTGGCTCATCCATTATAATAAGGTCAGCGTTGTGGCATAAAGCCATTGCTATATTAAACTTTGTTTTCATACCCTTAGAAAGCTTGCTTAATCTCTTATTCTTATCTAGCTCAAAGCGTTTAATATAAGTATTGAAAAGCTCCCAGCTCCAATTCTTATAAAAGGGTGCAATGAGCTTAGCGTTGTCAATAAGCTTCAGGTTATCTAAATATACGTTTTCATCATATACAAAGCCTATCCTTTCCTTAATATCCTCCTCAAAGCGTGTATTATCCATACCAAATATGTTAATACTGCCTGAGTCCTTAAGTAATAAATTCATTATTAGCTTTATAGTAGTGGTTTTCCCCGAGCCGTTTGGACCTACAAACCCCATAACATATCCAGGCTCTAATGAAAAGCTAATGTCATCAAGCTTAAAATCATCAAAGCTTTTAGTAACATTCTTCAGTTCTAAAATCTTATTCATCATCACTCCACCTATTCATCATACAACAATTTTATCATTTCTATAATCTCATCAACCTGTATACCAAGCAGCTTACACTCATCTATCGCTTGAGAAAGCCTATCTTCAATCATCTGCTTTTTCTTTTCTTTGATTATCTCACTATTATTAGATGAAACAAAAAAGCCCTTTCCATGGACAGAGACGACAACGCCCTCATTTTCAAGCTCCTCGTAGGCTTTTTTTGTTGTTATTACGCTTACCTGTAGCTCTTTTGCTAACAACCTAATTGAAGGTAGCATTTCCTCGTCTTTTAGAGAACCTGACAATATCTGTTTTTTAATCTGTTGTGATATTTGTCTGTAAATAGGCTCACTACAAGAGTTTGAGATTATTATATCCAATAAAATACCTCCAATCATACTGTAACTACTGTATATAAACAGCATATACAGTAGTTGCAGTATTGTCAATACTTTTTGAAATAAAATCTTAGGAATTAAAACATTTCACAATGTTCTACAAGCTCAATATTGACAAATACTTATAATAGTAATATACTTAGTATAACTAAGTATAACTAAGTATATTACTACGTAAGCTATTAAAATTATTTAGATAGAGAAGGTGTGAATTTATGATTTTCTTTCAACCTAGATTTGTGCCTGAAGAAAGGAATGGACATAAATATGAGTAAAATAGCAGCACAATTAAAAAAGGGGGTACTGGAGATTATTATTTTATCCTTACTAAAGAAAAATAGAATGTATGGCTATGAAATAATTCAGGCTTTGGAGGAAATTAGTGACGGATACTATACACTAAAGGAAGGATCACTTTACCCTGTACTATATCGACTTGAGGACAAAGGTTATATAACCAATGAGATTGTATATGAGGAAAGCAAAAGAGCAATACCAAGAAAGTACTATACCCTAACTAAAGAGGGGAAGCAAATGACAGAAGAATTCATTATTGAGTGGGAACGGTTTTCTGAGGTTACCAATAGAATTATAAGTAGATAGGGAGGAATTTGAAAGATGTTGAATAAGAGTATAGAAGGTTATGATAGTTATAGAGCAGATAATAAAAATGATTTAACACATAAGAATGATGCTAAATATATTGATATGGTCATGTCGTTGCTAGAATGCGATGCTAGCTATAAGCGTAGAATTAAAGAAGACCTTTATATTATGTTGGAGGAAAAGCGTGTTCAGAAGGGCGGTTTAGCAGCCGAGACCCTTTTAGGAGACCCGTTCACTTTAGCAAACGAGTTTGCTGAGAACTTCGACCTTGAAGTCAAGGACACAAAAGAAAGTGATAATAGAGCCGATTTTAAATATGGCTTAAGTAGACGAGGAAATTTTAGATATGGCTATTACGGGCATGAGTATAAGTCGAAGAAAACATTATTTGGTATACCACTAGTTCACGTAAACTATAAAAGTCCGTTTGCTGTAGCAAAGGGTATAATTGCTGTTGGACCTGTAGCAATAGGAGGAGTAGCCTGTGGGGGAATTGGTGCAGGAATTTTGAGCTTTAGTGGTCTGAGTATAGGCTTATTACTTGCATTAGGTGGACTAGGAATATCTTTGTTTTTTGCATTAGGTGGAATGGCAGTGGCTGGAATACTTGCAGTAGGTGGAATGGCATTATCAGGGCTTGTCGCAATAGGTGGCTTTGCTACATCAAGCTTGATTGCAATAGGGGGATACGCACAGGCAAAGGTAGCAATTGGTGCTCAGATAAAAGCACTTGTGGGCTTCTATACGCAGAGTGGTGTTGGGAAGTATACATTTGAAATGAGTAATGATTTACAATACATGGGAGAAATAATCCGTAACTCATTGTTAAAGGAAGAGGGGAAGGTTAATACGATTATTGAGTTTATACTTAGACATTTTTTTAAGTAATGCAAAAAGCTAAACGATAAAAATCTGATTACATACATTTTGATTATGCTAAGCTTTTTGCGAATATATACAACTCAACATACTCATGCTCACGATTTGTTGAATATTTGCTCATTTTGGTGTAAACTTAAATAGTAATGCAAATATATTTATATATAGCAAGCTGAAAACATATTAATTTGCTTAATTTAAGGGGTGGTCAAAGTGGGTATATTCAATTTTATAAAGAATCAGTTTATAGAAGTTATAGAATGGACGGATAGCACTATAGATACAATAGTATATAGATTTCCTGTAGAGAACAAGGAAATAAAAATGGGTGCATCCTTAACAGTAAGAGAATCACAGACGGCTATTTTTATTAATGAGGGGCAAGTAGCTGATGTCTTTCCACCTGGAAGGTATACATTAAGTACAGAGAACATGCCTGTTTTAACTAAGCTAAAATCATGGATGTATGGATTTAACTCTCCCTTCAAGGCAGAGGTGTATTTTGTTAATACAAAGCAATTCACTGACCAAAAGTGGGGAACAATCAACCCAGTTATGATGAGAGATACTGATTTTGGTGCGATAAGAATACGTGCTTTTGGCAACTTTTCCTTTAGAGTAGTAGATGCAGTGAGATTTATGCAAGAGATTTTTGGTACAAATCATTCCTTAGAGGTAGATGATATTACAGGTCAATTAAAAAGAGCTATTGTATCAACCTTTGCTGATGCGATAGCTGAATCAAAGATAGCAGCATTAGATTTAGCAGCGTACTATGACGAGCTTGGACAGCAGACAAGGACAAAAATGATACAGCAGTTTGAAGCCTATGGTTTAGCTATAAGCTCAGTCATTGTTGAAAATATCTCTTTGCCTGAAGAGGTTGAAAAGGCACTGGACAATAGAACAAAAATGGGCATATACGGTGGACAGAACAATTTTGAAAGAGTTCAGATGGTGGATGCTGTAGGAAAGGCAGCAGAAAACCCAAGTGGAGGAATGGCTGGTATGGGAGTTGGAATAGGCGTAGCAGCTGCACTTGGTAATATGATGGGGAATATGTTCAACGGTCAGCTACAGCAGAGTGATAGTGCCAGTACCAATGTATATTTCTCTTCAAGTAGTAAAACCAGTGACTTTAAAATGACGATAAATTGTAGTAAGTGTCAGAATGAAATACCAATGTCCTCAAAATTCTGTCCACATTGCGGTAATGTGATAGCTATCGAAAAGGTAAGCTGTGTAAACTGTCACTCACTCATAAAAAAGGGAGCTAAATTTTGTCCAGAATGTGGTTCGCCTCAAGCAACAGAGAAGACATGTGCTAAATGTGGTACTAAGCTGTCAACAACGGCAAAATTCTGTCTGGAGTGTGGGACAGCTACATAATAGTAATTGTAGTAAGCAAAAATAGCGGAGGTGCTAGACTTGGAACAAAAGGATTTTTTCCCATGCCCATCCTGTGGTGCAGGTATGAGATTTAATATAGATAAGCAGGCGTTGGTTTGTGAGTACTGCTCAAATACCAAGCAGATTGCGAAAGATACTTCAAGAATTAAAGAATATGATATAAGTTTGGCAGAGGAATATGCCTCAAGGGATTGGGGAGAAAAAACCAAAATTATTAAGTGCAAGAATTGTGGTGCTGAGACTGTTATTAAGGCAAATGAAACTGCACAGTTTTGTGCATTCTGCAATTCATCATACGTTTTTAATATGAACGAAGCCTCTGGGATACGTCCTGAAGCGGTAGTACCCTTTAAGATAAGCATAAATGATGCAAAGCAAAGATTTAGTAAATGGGTAAATAAAAAGTGGCTAGCACCAAAGGCATTTAAGAGTGTAAAAAATACAGATAAATTTAAGGGGGTATATATCCCGTATTGGACATATGATTCAAATACAGCGTCAAACTATACAGCACAGAGGGGGACATATTACTATGTCACTAAGATAAGAAACGTTAAGAATCCAGATGGCTCCACACGCACTGAAACCTATCAGGAAAGACATACTAGATGGGAGGGTGTCAGTGGGACATACTCAAGCTTCTTTAATGATATTTTAGTTAATGGCTCAAATAAAAACACAAGGTTGCTAAATATGATTGAACCATTTAACCTAAAGGAATTAATGCCGTATAAGGCTGAGTACTTATCAGGCTTTTTCGCTGAACGGTACAGTGTAGGTCTAGAGGATGGGTGGGGATTTGCAAAAAAAGTAATGAGTCAAAAAATTCAAAATAATATTATGGAACTAATAGGGGGAGATCAGGTTAAGAACTTATGCTTTCAAACCCAATACAGTAGAGTAACGTTCAAGCATCTCCTTTTACCAGTATGGATATCTGCATATCAATTCAGAAAAAAGGTCTTTCATTTCTTTATAAATGGACAAACTGGCGAGGTTCAGGGGGAATGGCCAATAAGTGCTTGGAAGTTTGCAGCCTCAGTTTTACTCGGACTCTTTATCTTTGCTGGTATTGTTTATATCATAGGTCTTAACATACAGTAAAAACTTCATTTCAGTGAATTAAATATATTACCATCATTAAAATTTTGTTAACGTTTTATGAATACTTGGAAATACCCATTGTATTATTAATAAGGTATACATATAATTATTATAATAGAATGGGGTGATGTTCTAGTTGAGTAATATTATTGAAATGATAAATCTGAAAAAGATTTATAAAATAGGGTCTGAAAAGATTATTGCACTGGATAATATAAATCTTAATATAGTGCAAGGTGAAATCACATGCTTTTTAGGTACCTCGGGTTCGGGCAAATCCACCTTATTAAATATGATGGCTGGGCTAGAAAAACCCAGCAAGGGACAGATAAAGATAAAGGGTGAGCGTATAGACAAAATGAATGAAAAGAAAATAACTCTTTTCAGGCAAAAGCATATAGGCTTTATTTTTCAATCATATAATCTATTAAACGCGTACACAGCTCTTGAAAATGTATCATTACCTCTGGTCTTTAGAGGAATGTCAAAGAAGGAAAGAAATAAAAGAGCAAGAGGGATGCTAAAGGCAGTTAATTTAGGAGACAGAATGTTGCACAAGCCAAATCAGCTAAGCGGAGGGCAGCAGCAAAGGGTAGGTATTGCAAGAGCATTTATAACAAGACCTGAAATTGTTTTCGCTGATGAACCAACAGGTAATCTGGACTCAAAAACAACAAAAGAGGTTATGAGCCTTATAATTTCAATGGCAGAGAAATACAAGCAGACCCTTATAATAGTAACCCATGACCCTACTATAGCTGCTTATGCAGATACAGTAATTCATGTTTTGGATGGTAGTATAGAGAAAATTGAGAGGAGAGAGGTTGAAAGAAAATTACCTATTAAAGTGATTTAAATAGAGCAGGTATAAACATATGATTTTCTTTCAACTTATATTTGTACATGAAGAAAGGAATGGTAAGAAATATGTCAAATAGTATAGGTAGTTTTAGCAAAAAAAACTACAATAAAAGAGGAGTAAAGGCACTAGTATTAGTAATGCTTATGGTAATTCAGCTTTTGGGGACAGTGCAGATAGTATCAGCAAATGATTTTGATTTGAGCATTATGTCTTACAATATGTATAAGAATGGAAATTTGGTTGATATAGTATATGAAGATGATAGTTTTAACTTGTTAGTGAGTTATAAAAACACCTCTGCCAGTAATTGGACAGATTTGAGAATTTCAGTAAAGCAAACAGCAGCGTTTTATGTGCCAAATGGTATTAGTCAATACAATGAAACAGCAATTAATATAAATGATACAAAGTCTGTTTCAATACCATTAAAGTATAATGGAGGCGGTAGCTCAGTAGGCTTGGATTTTTACTATTCAACTGATGGTGGAGCAACTTATTCCGCAACAGCCATAACCAAAACCATTTACTTAAACACTCAAGACTCTTCAAGCTCTCAGCCTTCGACTCCTACTGACACAACAAAATACAAGCCAGCCATAGAAAGCATTTTTGATAACAGTCAGATGCTGACCCTAGAGGCTGGTAAGCTAAACACATGGAAATTCTCATTAAAGAACGACAGCAATTATGCAGCAAAGGATGTCAAAATATCAATAAAATATGATGATAAGCTAAAAGACTTTATTGAGGTTAATCAAACAAAACAAGAGCCAATAACAGTTGAAAAAATTGATACAAAAAAGAGTGTCGAGATGTCGAGATAGAGTGTCCTATAAAGCTTGACAGAGCTACTATAGAAGGGCAGTATAGTATTACATTAGAATACAGCTATAAAAATACATGGAATGATACTTATAGTGGCAAAGAGACAATTTCCTTCAAGCTAGTAAACCCCAAAAGCCAATCAAAGCTTACAATTGAATCCATAAGCTTTGATAAGGAGTCCGTTAAGGTCGGAGAAGATGCGACGCTTATGATAAAGATTAAGAATTCAGGTGACCTTAAAGCAAAGCAGGTAAAGGCTACCTTGACATCAATAGGAGCTGGCTTCACATTACATAACTCTACACAGATAAAAGAAAGACCATATATACTTGGTACTACTACAGAAACCTTCAAATTTCCCATAATCGCACTGGAAAGTGCAAAAACCGGAAATGTTCAAGTAGACTTTACAATTGAATACCTAGATGAGTCAGGCGTAAAGAGTGAAATAAAAAACACAGCCTTTGTGTATCTGGAGATTATAAAAGAAGAAGAAAAATCAAATGCTGAAGTAAAGATTAAAAATCTTGTTGCACCAGAGGGAACATTAACAACAGGAAAAGGCTATAATGTTACCTTTGACGTAGTGAATGAAGGAAGCACAGATGCTAAAAAGCTAAAAATACAGATAAACGGTGATAGCTCAATCATGTCAAAATCCATGAATCCAATAGTAATTGAGGAATTAAAAGCAGGAGAAAGTAAAGCTGTCAGCTTTGCATACTATATAACACCCAATGCACCTGATAAATATTATTCCTTTGGAATAAACCTAGACTATCAGAAAAACTCTGAAAGTACGTCAAGCTTCTCCACGACGCAAAGCTTTGGCTTTGAGGTAGCTTCTGCTAGTAATATCCAATCAACTCCCAAAATCATTGTAGAAAACTACTCCTTTGATAAAGAGGTTGTAAAGGCAGGAGAAGAGTTTGAGCTGAGACTATCGCTGTACAATACAAGTAAATCCTCCAGCGTTAATAATATAAAAATAAGTCTCACCTCAAGTGGGGAATTTATACCTGTGAATGGAAGTAACTCTATATATGTTGACTATATACCTATTCAAGACAAAAAGGAAGCAATAATAAAACTGTTTCCCAAAGCAGATTTGTTATCGAAGTTTTATCAAATAACACTTAAGATGGAATATGAAGGCGAGGGTGAGCTACTAAAGAATCCAAATGACTCAACAAGCAAAGGCTCCCAGTATATGGAGGAGGAAATAATCAGTATTCAGGTTTATCAGGAGCCAAGACTAAAGGTGCAGGAGCCAGCCATGCCACCCTTTGCTATGGTGGGACAGCCAGTCAACCTCGAGGCGGAGTTTTTTAATGTAGGTAAGAGTGAAATCTTTAACCTTGAGGTAAAGGTAGAAGGTGAATTTCAGGGACAGGATATGAATTATGTTGTTGGTAATTTCGCTCAGGGTAGAAGTGATTATTTCAGTGCACAAATCATACCAATGAAAGAGGGAGAAAATAAGGGTAGTCTAGTCTTCTTTTATGAGGATGACTTGGGTAAGCCTTTAGAATACAGAAAAGAATTTGTTATCAATGTTCAGGCAATGGAAGGCTTTAATCCAGAAATGGGTGGAAACGAAATGGAAGTCTTTAAAGAGGGCATAAATGGCGAATTCATGGGCGAAATGAATGGTATGCCAGGAATGGGTGGTATGGGTGGAAACCCCAAGATACTAGGGATTTTTAACTCAATAGTATCATTAATAATAGTGGTTGTTATCATTATAGCAATAGTCGTAGTAACTATAGTAATAATAAAGAAAAGAGCCAAAAAAAAGAGAGGAATGACCGAAGATGAGGAGTATTGATGTAATAGCCATGGCTTTCGGTAACCTTTGGAGGAGAAAAACCAGAACAATACTG
>QKEK01000069.1 GCA_003251775.1 Clostridia bacterium
GGTCAGACATACGAACCACACTAAGCCTTTTAGGGCAATTAACAACTAGAAGCTGTACAACTTATTTTATATGCCTCAAGTCTTCACTTAAGTGCTTAAAAGCAACAGTAAAACATATATAAAGATTATTGTCTGAATAGTTACATAATGCAATTTATAAGTCACATAATTAATTTCAAATTTCTTGACAATTTCCTTTTCTCTGTGTATAATACTTCTTGCTGTACCATTTATTTACCTGCTCAAAAAAATAATGAACAGTAAAATAGAAAATAAGATTGATACAATATGTTTAATGCAAATCTTACTGTTCTTTAAATATAAATAAAAAATTAAACTTTTAGAAACAAAAAGTTATTTTGGAGGAGAACAAATGAAAACAATTAAGAAAATCTTAGCCGTAATTATCGTTGCTTCATTATTTATTATGGCTGGTTGCCAAAAATCCTTAGAAAAAACTAAGGAAGAAGTAAAGAAAGTAATTAGTATGGGTCAGATGGAAGGAAATACTTATAGTAACGAGTATTTTGGTATGAAAATTACTGTACCAGAGGAATGGACAATAGCTACCGAAGAGGAAAAGGAAATGATAATGAATGCAGGTAGTCAGGCAGTATCAGAGGGTAATGAAAAGCTAGAAAAACAGCTTGATCTTGCAAAGGTAAAGACCCTAAACCTATTGTTTGCATTTAAGCACCCATTAACATATACTGATGGAACTAATGCTAATATTTTGTGTGTAGGTGAAAATTTAGGTTTAGCTGGCATTAC
Organism: Clostridia bacterium; assembly: GCA_003251775.1. GTDB lineage: Bacteria > Bacillota > Clostridia > DSM-8532 > SZUA-474 > SZUA-474. The sequence continues at coordinate 772 of QKEK01000069.1, forward strand.
GATAAAAACAGGTGAGGATTACCTAAAAGAGTCAAAAAAGCTACTTGAGGAGGCACAATTACCATACACCTTTGGTGAGTTTGTATCAGAGACAGTAGGTGGCAAGGAATTTAATACTATGGAAGCGTCGTTAGAAATGAATGGTATGAGTGTAACTCAGAAGTATTATGCTACCATTATAGAAGGGTATGCTCTTGTTTTTACTATTACATATTTTAATGATGAAGAGCTTCAGGAATTAAATAGCATTATGGCAACTATTGAATTTGCTGAGTAAAAAAAGAAATATATTATAAAAATAACAAGACAGAAAAGCTGTCGGCTATCAATAATAGCACCGACAGCTTTTCTGTTAATAAAATATTAAAGTATAATTTTTAGAGAATTGGAGGATATACCATGAAGAGACTTTTTTTAAAAGATATTAATCTAAAAGAGGCAATGCCATATTTAGTAAAAACAGGCTTTATACTAGGTCTTATTGCAGGGGCTTATTTAGTATATAGGCGTTAAAAAAGCTTCTGATTTGATACCCTAAAAATCAAGTGGCATTCGTAAACTCACTAATGGTGAAACATTCTTATCACACTATGCTTAGCTACCTCTGGAGGGTAATGCTAATAAATTTTTCACAACCCTTGACCATGTGGTCAAGTAATGATATAATACAATTGACCACATGGTCTAAAGCTATACCTTAGCGTTGACTATGCGGTCAACTAGTGATTAGCTTAATAAATCAAATCAAATCAAATCAAATCAAATCAAATGAAATGAAATGAAATGGAGGGTAACTATGAATATAATTGAGACAAAGAATTTGACAAAATATTACGGCAAACATAGAGGAATAATTGACATTAATCTTCAGGTAGAAGAGGGTGAAATATTCGGGTTTATTGGTCCTAATGGAGCTGGTAAGTCGACAACCATAAGAACACTAATGAACTTTATTTCACCAACATCAGGGAGTGCATATATCTTTAATAAGGATTGTCAGAAGCAATCATCTTATATTAAAAAAAGCATAGGGTATTTGCCTTCTGAGGTAAATTATTATGATGATTTGAATGCACAGCAATTATTTCAATACTCTGCAAAATATTATCACAAGGAATGCACTGCACGGATAAGAGAGCTAAGTGAGTATTTTGAGCTAGATGTCTCAAAAAGACTTGACGAGATGTCCTTTGGGAACAAGAAGAAGGTGGGTATTATACAAGCATTGCTACATAAACCAAAGCTGCTAATACTAGATGAACCAACTGGAGGATTAGACCCCTTAATGCAGAATAGGTTTTTTGATTTACTGGAAAATGAGAATAAAGCAGGTACGACAATTCTTTTCTCGTCTCATTTATTGAGTGAGGTGCAAAGGATGTGTAACAGAGTTGCGATAATTAAGGAAGGTCATTTGTTAAAGGTTGAGCGAGTAGAGACCTTGAGAGAAGAGAAATACAAAAAAGTTAAGATACTTTTGTCAAATCCTAGAGAAAACATTGAATCGCTCAGTGAGATTGGGGAAAATGTTGTTATATCTAAAAATAAGGTAGAGTTTATGTATAAGGGTAAATCAAAAGAATTATTGCAGCGACTGAACGCCATTGAATGCGATAACATATGGATAGAGGACCCGTCGCTGGAAGAGATTTTTATGCATTATTATTTGTAACTATTACGCAAAGGAGTGTTTATAATGATACTTTTTATAAGAGAAATTAAGTCAAATATGAAATCATTTATTATATGGACAGTATGTATTGTCTCATTAATATTTCTATCTATGTCCATGTTTCCCAGCTTTTCGGCAGATGCAGGGGCTATTGAGGATATGATGAAGAACTTTCCAGAGGAAATGAAGAAGGCTTTAAATATAAGTAGCTTGAATTTGGGTGAGGCATTAGATTATTTTACATATATATTTCAATATGTGCTTTTGTTTGCTGGTATACAGTTTATGCTGGTAGGAGCGAGTATGCTTTCCAAGGAAGAAACAGAAAAGACTATAGAGTTCTTATATGCTAAGCCTATTACAAAAAACTACATTGTTACCTCAAAGCTACTCACGGCAATAGTACAGATTTTAGTATTCAATGTTACTGGTGCTCTATTTTCCGTAATTTCATTTAATCTGTTCGCAGATAATGAATATAAGCTAAAAACACTAGTACTCCTATGGCTGAGTGTAGCTGCACTACAATTATTCTTCTTGAGTGTTGGTTTTCTTATATCAATTTTTATTAAAAAAACTAGACAGGTAATGCCCGTCGCACTAGGGGTTGTGCTAGGAACATATTTTATATCTATAATTTCTAGCATCAGTGACCAAGTGAGCTTTCTCAAATATATAACTCCATTCAAATATTTTGATGGCATAAGGATTATTAGAGATGGGAGCATAGATACGGTATACATAATTATATGCTTTTTTATTATACTTGCGAGTGTCACCGCTACATATGTATGTTATAATAATAAGGATATGAATGTCTGAAGAAGCATAGATTATTACTAATAAACTGAACAAGTCTTCAGGCAAGTAATTCAGCTTAAGTTAAGTAGGAATTGAGGGAATTATTTTGTATGCAAAATTTAATTGCTTGCCAGAAGAGAAAAAAGAAGGATAATATCCGCTGCTCTTAAGGAGTTTGCAGAAAACGGGTATGAGAAGGCTTCAACAAACCAGATAACTAAAAATGCGAGTATATCTAAAGGGATACTATTTCATTATTTTGGGAATAAAAAGAATTTGTATTTATATATTTTTGAGCATTGTGTACAAAAAAGCATGGAGCTAATAAAAAAATACACAGTGAAGCCTTCTAACGATTTATTTGAAATGATAATACAGCAAGGGTATATTAAGCTTAGAATTGCATTGGAGGAGCCGTTACTATACACAGTTTTGTTTGATGCTTACATAAATACACCTGATGAAATTCTTAAGATAACTAATGATAAGTATTCATTTTTAGTAAATACAGCTAGACAGGAGTTAAGAGCCTACGTAGACACTACCTGCTTCCGCGAGGATGTTGATATAGATAAAGCTATAGAAACAGTACTTGTGTTTTTTGAAGGGCTGTTTAATAGATATCGAGAAAAATATAAAACTATGACCTGTGAGGAAAGTCTACAGTCTGTGGAGGATTTGATTAAGGATACAGAAATATATATGGATATTCTTAAAAACGGTATTTACAAGAAATAACGAGTTTTATTAGAAGAGTTGATGGCTGACAGTAATGTTTTTGTAACTATTTAGACTATAATTAATTGCTTTGTTCGTATGTCTGACCATTAGGGAGTTTACGAACACCACTTGCCTTTTAGGGCAATTTGCAATTTAGAAGCTGTAGACTTATTGGTTTATGTAGCAAGGCTTCACATAAGCGTTTAAAAGCTTTTTTA
>QKEK01000187.1 GCA_003251775.1 Clostridia bacterium
TAGGATGTTCACCAGACGTTATGGCAAAATCTATTAAATTTGCAGTAAATAAGCCTCTATTTTTAACATTAGTATGAATGGTAGGAGAGCAAAATGATTAATATAAGAATTAAAATATGGGAAGGACTTCATTATGAGGCAAAGGATGAAGACTTTGAGCCGTATATGGATACATATGTTTTAGATAGTGGGGGTGTACGCCCGTCAGTTTTAATATTTCCAGGAGGCGGTTATTATAAAACCTCATGGAGAGAGGCTGAACCAATAGCTATGAAATTCAATGCTGCTGGCTACAATGCATTTGTTCTGTATTATAGTGTATCACCCAATAGATATCCACAGCCTCTTAGAGACGCTGGTAGAGCTATGAATATTATTAGAGAAAACTCAGTAGCTTGGAGAACAGATGCAGAAAAAATTGCTGTTTGCGGTTTTTCGGCAGGAGGACATCTTGCAGCTAGCTTAGGCACTCTATGGAATAGTAAATTATTAATGGGTATTGATGGTATTAAAACTGAGTTCTGTAAACCTAATGCTCTAGTTTTGGCATACCCAGTAATCAGCTCAGGAGAGTTTGCACATAGGGGTTCTTTTGATCATTTACTTGGAACTGAAGAGGAAACAGAGTTAAGAAGATTTTTGTCCTTGGAGGATAGAGTTTGCTCAATTACACCCCCTACATTTATTTGGCATACAGTAAGTGATGCTACTGTACCTGTTGAGAATAGCCTTTTGTTTGTTCAAGCTCTTAGAAAGCATAATATACCTTTTGAATTGCATGTATACCCAGAAGGTGTTCATGGGCTTTCATTAGCTACTCAGGATACGGCAGAATATCCTGAGCAGATAAATCCACATGTGTCTACATGGATAAAGCTTTGTATTAAGTGGATAGATATTTCACTGAAGTAGGCTAATGCTTTTAAAACAAATGTAAGCCTATTCCTTAAACTGCTTGCATGTCTCATTCAGATGTTGATTATCTTTCATACGACAGCATTTTCTATTGTGCAAATAACAAGGTTCTTAAGCTGTCCGCTATCTATGATAGCATTGACAGCTTAAAATTCTTATTCTCACTCCTTATAGCATAGGTACCATGATAAACAGTTGAGTTGAGTATTTTCCTGAGTTCTTTCAATTAGCTCTTTGTAGGTTTGGGGTGGAGGAATAATAGTCGGCTCACCTGGCTGCCAACACGCAGGAGTTACCACCTTTTCCTTATATGATATCTGTAGTGCTTCCAATAATCTTAGAATCTCAGCTATACACCTTCCGTTGGTATATGGGTAAACTAGTATAGCACATATTACACCCTCTGGGTCAATAATAAAGGTATTACGAACGGTTGCAAATAATTTGCTGTCAGCGGAAAGCATTCCATACTTCATTGCAATGCTACCATCTCTATCTGCTATAACAGGGAAAGGTATTTGAATGCCTGATTGTTTGTAGATATCGTATACCCAAGCTAAATGAGAGGCGTTGCTGTCAATACTTAAGCCTAGTAATTCAGTGTTTCTTTTTATAAACTCTGGGTATTTTTTTGCAAAGGCAATAAATTCTGTTGTGCATACTGGAGTAAAATCCCCTGGATGTGAAAAAAGTACTAGCCATTTACCTTTGTAATCACTTAGGCTTCTTGGTCCAAAGGTCGTAATGGCGTTAAATTCAGGAGCCCTTTCTCCAATCTTGACGCAGGAATTTGAATTGTGTTCCATAAGTATTATCTCCTATACATATAAATTTGTAGCCTTGCTTTATTTTATGTTAATAAAGAAAAAAAGTGACTTGTTTCAGAGGGATTAGATTTGGTTTTACGTACAAATTCATACTAAGGTGCTATACTTTATTACTTTTCTTTCTTGCAAAAGAATGGACCAATCCATCCTGTTTCATGTGTGTTTACATAGGTCCAGCTAAAGTCTTTATCAACGACATAGACATCAAATTCATTCTTTAAATCCGTTGCCTTTAATTCATATGCACCTTCAATTTCTATAGCATCGTTTGTGTGTTGGTAGAAAACATAACATTCATTTTTCTGCTCATTATTAAAAGCCTGTTCTGCTACTTCGCTTTTCAAACAATCCTTTTTCTCATAGCTAAATAGATGCCATAAGTACCCGCAACAGCCGTCATTATCATATAAATATATAGCTTCCTTTTCATTCCTTGTCATATGGTTTGCAAAGCTCTTTTCCCATCGTTCTCGTAGAAAGACTCCTCCATTTAGCATTTCAGTTATTTTAATATCCTTTTTTTTAAGTGCATATATTAATTGCCTCAATCCTATTCACCTTCCAATAAATATATTTATTTCAATTACTACTGAGCCTTACTTATTGTTGTTCTGTAATTTATTAGATACAAGTTTGTATTCAGTGTGCTAAACAGTTTTAAGTTAGTATAGTTCACTTTTAAAAACTCTATGCTGAACAACCAGAGAGAGTAATAGTTAATAATATTATAAAAACTGTAGTTACTATACTCGTAATGATAAGTGATTTACCAAGCTCATCTTCACTTTTGGCTATGTAAATACAACCCAGTATTATCCCGAATAGCGGGAATAATATTGCTAAAGCGTACATCCAGCAACCACCATTTCCTGAGTTAGAAGATGTGCTATGGCTACTATCATCATAAACAGATAATCTTCCGCCACACTGCTCACAGGTTTCAGCTCTTTGTGAATATACAAGTCCGCATTTAGGACAGGTTTTTCTATATGTATCAACAGGACGTAATGACGCTTTGCATTTCCAGCAATCAGTTCTATTGTTACCATTTAATTCGTTGCAGTTGGGACAAGTTTTCATACATTTACCTCCAAATACTATTTAAGTTTATATATTAATCTTTGTTGTCCAACCATATCTTTTTTGGGAACATTGCTATAGCTTCCCATATTGAGCTCACTATTATTATTAGGACCATGGGTAATAGGGTTATCATTAGTTCTGTAAAAAATATAGATGAACCTTCATCATATAAATTTGTCTGTAAGGCTGGTACTGCATTCATAGATATTTCTTCTAACACTCTCATAAAAAGCACCTCCCTATAATTGTGCAAACAACAAGGTTATTAAGTTGTCCGCTATCTTTGAAAGCCATGACAATTTAGGCTACTTATAGATATTACTATTGAATAATTATACATTAAAGTGCATAAATATTCAATAGTAACATAGAAAAGCTTAATGAGAAAGTAAGAAGACACGCTTCTTTGACAGGCAATAAATATACTGAATAGTTAGAATCCTCCCAACAATTGATGTTGAGAGGAATTTTTTTTGATTTTTAATGCATAAATAACTAGCATAATATGGACAACTATGATATAATAAGGTAATGGCTGTTGCA
>QKEK01000218.1 GCA_003251775.1 Clostridia bacterium
CTCCAGTTCCTAGACAGAAGGCAAGTACTGAAAGCTTAAACCCTATTAACATTATCCTTTTAGATATAGGGTTAAGACCCTTAAGTGTAGTCACTATCTTTTGTAATTCATAATACTTTTTCTTTTGCAAGACCTCACCACCTCTACCGAATATGATATTATGTTAACATAATTCTGAAAGCCTTTTCAAGCTGTAATATATGGCAAGCCCTTTGAAGTGATACATGCTCTACAGTAATACTTGTTCTACAGCAATGCATGATTTACAGTAATACTTGTTCTACAGCAGTGCATGATTTACAGTAATGCATGCTTAACAGTATGCATGTTGTGCAGTATTGTATGCTTTGCTTTTGTACGCATTCTGCTGAGCTAACAGTTATACACCATTTTTATGTATACTAATCAGATTATATACAAGTATATCTATTTCATTTTTAGTATTATACAAGCCAAGCGACACTCTAGCTGTGCTATCGACACCAAAGTGCCTAAGTGCTGGCTGAGCACAGTGGTGACCCGCTCTTATAGCAATTCCCTTCTGATCTAAGTATTTTGCTATACTAACAGGCGAAATGCCTTTCATAATAAAGGAAATTACGCTAGTTTTATCAACGGCATTACCAAAAACAAATGTGTCCGGTAGGCAAGAAATACGCTCCATAGCATATTGGGTTAGTGTTCTCTCTCTTTGCTCGATTTGATCTAATCCAAGCTTGTTCATATAATCAATGGCAGCACCAAGACCTATTGCATCAGCAATATTACCTGTGCCCGCCTCAAACTTATCTGGAAGAGAGTTATAATCGGTTTTCTCAAAGCTGACATCCTTAATCATGCCACCACCCGTTTGCCATGGGGGCATTGCTTCAAGAATAGCTTTCTTGCCATATAAAACACCTATTCCTGTAGGAGCGTAAGCCTTATGCCCAGAAAAGACATAGAAATCTGCATCGATTTGCTTAACGTTAACCTTAAAATGTGGGGCTGCCTGAGCACCGTCAATTAATACGCAAGCACCATAATCATGTGCCATCCTCGTCATTTCCTCGACAGGATTAATAGTACCCAAAACATTTGATACATGTGTAATTCCCACTAGCTTTGTTCTAAGGGTTAGAAGTCTTCTGTACTCCTCTAGTATAATCTCTCCCTTATCATTCATAGGAATAACCTTAATCCTAGCCCCCTTTTGCTTAGCCAGAACCTGCCAAGGTACGATATTAGAATGATGCTCCATTTCGGTTAGAAGTATTTCATCTCCCTCTTGGATATTTGCACCACCGTACGCCTGTGATACCAAATTTATTGCCTCAGTTGCTCCACGGACGAATATGATTTCCTCGGTTGATGAAGCACCTAAAAATAGCTGTACCTTATTCCGAGCCTCCTCATAAGCTTTTGTTGCTAGTACTGCCATTGTATGAGCACCACGATGTACATTAGAATTGTACTCCCTGTAGTATTGGCTCAAGGTGTTAATAACAGATAAGGGCTTTTGGGTAGTAGCACCATTATCAAACCATATTAGGGGATTGCCATTAACCCTTTGCCTTAAAATTGGAAAATCATTTCTAATAGCTTCCATAGTGTAAGGGATGCTAGTATTAGTAGTATTAAGGTTACAAGCACGCGTAATATAGTGGGTACATGGTAGCTTATGAGTATAGAAGGAGTAACAGCTCTGTAAATCAGAGGCTTGCTGTCCTTTGAAATATTCATTAAAATAATAACTGGGAGAAGCCATGCAGTTATCTGCTTGGCTTTTATTCATAATCATGATAATAACCCACCTCTACATCTTCAAGCATTCCCAAGGCATCATCGGTAAGAACGGCTGTAGAGAAATACAGGCTAAGAATATATGATGCAATGCCTGCGTAGTCAATTCCTCCAAACCTTACAGAAAGGCTAGGCATATACTTTTCATCTGGAATACCAGGCTGGTGTAAGCCAATAACGCCCTGTTCCTTTTCACCTACCCTTAAAAGAAGGATTTTACTTGTACCACATAGGGTTTGATTGCGTGTTCTTCCGCTTACTAAAAGCTTATCACAAGGGACTATGGGAACACCACGCCACGTAATAAAGGGCGAGCCGAAAAAGTTAACTGTTACAGGGGGAACTCCACGTCTGGTGCATTCTCTTCCAAAGGCGGCGATTGCTTTGGGATGTGCTAGGAAAAATGCAGGCTTTTTCCACACCTTAGCCAATAATTCATCCATATCATCAGGTGTTGGAACACCCTTTCTAGTTTGAACACGCATAGAAGGTGCTACTGAATTAGTTAAACCAAAGTTGGCATTATTAATTATCTCCCACTCCTGTTTCTCTTTTATAGCTTCAACAGTTAGCCTCATTTGCTCGTCAAGCTGATTTATAGGGGAATTAAATAGGTCTGAAACCTGAGTATTCATCTTCAGAACAGTCTGGATTCTGCTTAGGGGGTATTCCCTAGGTCTATCGTCATAATCGGCATATGTCAGAGGTAGGTTGTTTTCACCCAAGTTACCTGCGTACATTTGAATCTTTTTCTCACCGTAGGCATTGGATTTCTCCTTCATACTTAACCACTTACTAATGGCATTATTGAATCCCTCCATAAATTTAGGAGATTGATTTTTCATGTCATCAAATGCGGTTCGGTTTAGTGTAAACAGTGTACATGGTGTAAGTGCACGCATAGTTATTGGTCTATTAGATTTTTGTAAAAACGCATCAACATCTGAGAAATCTCCGTCTGAAAGCATACCAATGTTTAGCTTTTCACCCCTTATCCCTTTAGTAGAAACCTCTATTTTACCCTTACCTACTAAAAAAAGAATGTCTCCTTCGTTTTCTGCTTTAGTCAAGGTAGCACCTGTATTATATTGCTCCATATCTATAAACGGTGTAACCTGCTCTAATAGCTCGTTATTCATAAACTTAAACGGTGGTATTTTTGAAAGCTGCTCTGCATTAACACAAGTGAGCTCACTATTATTAAATGGTGCAAGCTCTGGAATTAAGCTATGCTTCTTTCTTCTATTTACTCTATAAACACCTGCTTCCACACCTACCCAGGGAAGAAAGGATAGTAACCAGCGTGGCGTGATTTCTTCCATCATAGGTATAGATTTTGTTGAATGAGCAAGATTACGAGCAATGTTTGGGGTTAGGCTGTATTGAGTGTTTGAAGCTTGAATTTGCTGCTGTTGATTATTTGTCTGCATAAGCTGTGGGTTTGTATTGTTTGGCTGTAAATTATAATTAGAAATATCCATATGCAAAAATCACCTCTAAAATAATATTATGTTTATTTCAATATATGATAAATATAAGCACAAGGTGATTAACCAACCCATAGGCA
>QKEK01000280.1 GCA_003251775.1 Clostridia bacterium
AATGCTGGAGAATAGTAATATAAGGACAGACTTGGCTGTTGAAGCACATGAAATGAGTAGAAAAAACAGGGCTGTAAGAGAGGCACAGGATCAACCTAAGGATGAAGGGGTTATTGTTGAAGAGGCGGGTACAGAGGATGTTAAAGTAACTAGAGTTCAAATTGTTTCACCACAGGGAGAACAGGAGCTAGGGAAGCCGATGGGAAATTATATAACATTAGATGTACCTAAAATTAAAACAAACCATACTGAGGTTTTTTCAACAGCTTGTAATATTCTGGCTCAAGAGCTAAGAAAGATTATTAGGCTGAGTCCTAAATCGTCAGTGCTAATCGTAGGGTTAGGTAATTGGAACATTACACCTGATGCATTAGGACCAAAGGTTGTTAATAATATGATGGTAACACGGCATCTACTTGAATACGCACCAGATGCTTTAGACGAGAATTTCAGATCAGTCAGCTCTATTGCACCAGGGGTTTTAGGGATTACAGGTATTGAAACTGGTGAGATTGTAAAAGGTGTTGTTGAAAAGGTAAAGCCAGACATTATTATTGCAATAGATGCACTTGCATCAAGAAAGATGGAAAGAATAAGCACTACTATCCAAATAGCTGATACGGGTATTTCTCCTGGCTCAGGAGTGGGTAATAAACGTATGGAATTATCAAAAAATACATTGGGAATACCCGTTGTTGCAATAGGCGTACCCACTGTCGTAGACGCTGCTACTATGGCAAATGATACTATTGACTTAGTTATGGATAATTTGCTGAAGCAAACACAAAATGGTAGTGAGTTTTTTAATATGTTAAATAATTTGGACAGAAATGAGAAGTATCAGCTTATTAAGGAAGTATTAAGCACTGAGGGTAATTTTATCGTAACCCCAAAGGAGATTGATGAGGTTATTGAAAGGGTAGCTAAGATAGTAGCATACGGAATTAATATGGCATTGCACGAAAATATTTCCATACCTGATATTGAAAATTTTATTCATTAATAATTATTAAAAGATAATTTGATGAATAAAATATGAATGAGAAAAGAAAATAGCGTAGAAATATGCTAGAGCGAGATATTATCAAATATAAAGAAAAAAGTAAATTTTTAAGGGATAGATATAAAACTATTTTTGTAGTATGATTATATAAAACAATAAAATAAAGCTAATTTACAAGACAAAAATATAAAAGGATATAAGATATAAGATATAGTACAAGCAAAAAATAGATATAAGAAAAACCACTATACTATGTATTAAGGGTGATGATATGGTGAGGCGGAACGAGTCTAATGCTATTATAAGCAAAAAAGTAGCTAGAAGACAACAAAAGCAATATGAGTGGGAGAGGTTTAAAAAGAGAATAAAAGGAGCTGATAAAGAGCTATTACAAAAACAGCTAGGACGATGCTTAGGGCGGGTATTTTTGTATGCCTTTTTACTTGTTATAGCTATTTATTTTGCTTCATATGTTAAAAACCAGTTTTTTGAGAATACGGAAGCTGGAGTTTTACCTGCAAGTAGTCTCGTTTATAGTGGTTCTTCCCAAGATGATGTGGCTTCTTTAAATTCTGGAGAGTTAGCTAATAGTAGTGATAAAGGTTTAATTAAATCAAGTAAGGTTCTTGTGGTGGTTGATCCAGGACATGGCGGGCGTGACCCTGGTACCTGCTATGATCCTGAAAAGCTTTATGAAAAGGACATAGTCTTAGATATGTCCTTTAAGCTTAAGGCTTATTTAGAGGAAGAAGGAATAGAGGTTTTGATGACAAGGACAACAGATGTTGAATTAGATGAAAGTGTTGTTGAGGATTTGGCAAAAAGAGTAGCTATAGCAAATTCAAGGAATGCTACTGTTTTTGTCAGCGTCCATGTAAATTCTGAGAAGGATAAAAGCTTTAAGGGAACACAGGTGTTCTACTGTGGAACTGAGCCAATAAACGGTCTTAGCAGTGCAAGATTTTCAGAGATAATGAGAGATGAATTTGATGAAAATAATAAAATACCATATGATGGAAGAGGAAAAAAGGATTTCAAGGTATTAAGGGAAACTAATATGCCAGCTGTTCTCATAGAAACTGCCTTTATTTCAAATAGCAGGGATAGGGAGCTTTTAAAATCACAGGATTTTAGAAATGAAATAATGAAATCCTCTGCAAAAGGAGTTATCAGGGCTATTCAGGAAATGGGTGCAAAAAAAATAAATGATCAATGGACAATAGATTAAATTTGATTATAATAAACCTTACTAATATTGCTTAGATTCGGAGGAAAAATTAATGACTACTAATGCAAGGCGAATTGAAGAAAGGCTTGAGGAGCTGAGGAAGCTTATAGACTATCATAATAATAAATACTATGTTGAGGATAATCCAGAGATTAGTGACTTTGAATACGATAAACTATACCGTGAGCTTGAAGAGCTTGAAGCTGATTATCCAGATAAGGCAACTGCTGACTCACCAACGCAACGGGTGGGTGGGAAAGTTCTTGATGCTTTTGATAAGGTTACACATAGCGTAAAGATGCTTAGTCTCTCAGATGTATTTAATATTGAGGAATTGAAGGATTTTGACCGCAGGGTTAAGGAGGCAATAAAGGAGCCTGTAGAGTACATAGTTGAAAGAAAAATTGATGGGCTTTCAGTATCACTGGAGTATATTAATGGTAGATTTTTTAGAGGCTCTACTCGGGGAGATGGAATAACAGGAGAGGATATTACCCAAAACCTAAAAACCATAAAGTCAATACCCTTAGTTTTAAGAAATGAAAATGGTGAGGTGCTTAACATTGAAGGCTTAGAGGTGCGTGGTGAGGTATACATGCCAAAGAAAAGCTTTGCTGATTTGAATGATAAGCAGGAAGAATTGGGACTTCAAAAATTTGCAAATCCAAGAAATGCAGCCGCAGGCTCATTAAGGCAGTTGGACTCTAGTATTACTGCACAAAGAAGGCTCGACATTTTTGTTTTTAATATTCAAGCTATAAGTGGTAAGCAATTTGAAACACATAGTGAAGCCTTAGAATTCTTAAAGTCAGTTGGCTTTAAGGCAAGTCCTGAGTATAAGATATGTAACTCGATAGAGGAGGTAGCGACACAGATAAATAGCATTGGGGAATTAAGAGGAGAGCTGGAGTATGATATTGATGGTGCAGTTGTTAAGATTAACAGTCTGGCACAGAGGGAGCTGATGGGATCCACAATAAAAACACCGAGATGGGCAGTAGCATATAAATATCCAGCTGAAAAAAAGCTGACAAAGCTTAAGGAAATAAGACTAAACGTAGGCAGAACGGGAGTTTTAACACCTCTAGCTATTTTAGAACCTGTTAGCCTTGCAGGCTCAACGGTAAGTAAGGCTACCTTGCATAATGTGGATTTTATTAAGGAAAGAGATATAATGATTGGTGATACAGTGCTTGTGCAAAAGGCTGGGGATATAATACCCGAGGTTATAGAGGTGGATTTTTCAAAAAGGGATGGCAAAGAAAAGTCGTTTGAGATGGAAAAGAGCTGCCCTGTGTGTGGTGCTGATGTTGTAAGAGAGGAAAATGAGGCGGCTTATAGGTGTACTGGGATTGAATGTCCTGCAAAGCTATTTAGAAGCATTGTGCATTTTGCTTCTAGGGATGCAATGAATATTGATGGACTGGGGCCTGCAATAATAGAGCAGCTTTTAAATGAGGAATTGATAAAAGGCATAGCTGATTTATACTATTTGGCAGAGCATGTAGAAAAGCTTAAGGACTTAGAGGGGTTTGGACAAAAGTCTGTTGATAATATGCTGAGCTCGGTAGAGAAATCTAAGCAAAACAATATAGACCGATTGATATTTGGCTTTGGAATAAGACATATAGGAGTAAGAGGTGCTCAGCTACTTGCTCAGAATTATAATAGCATTGATGAAATTGCTGAGGCTGGTGTAGAGCAGTTAATTCAAATAAATGAGTTTGGTCTTAAAATGGCGGAGAGTGTAGTACAGTTTTTTGGACAGGAGCAAACAAAGCATACTTTGTCTAAGCTAAAGGATGCAGGAGTTAATCTTACTAGTATAAATAGGGAAGAAAAACAGGACATGAGGTTTGATGGGAAAACCTTTGTATTGACAGGAACTTTGACAAAGTATAAGAGGAATGATGCTAAGAGGATTATTGAGAGCATGGGGGGGCGAGCTGCCGGAAGCGTATCAAAAAACACTGACTTTATTTTAGCTGGAGAAAATGCAGGGAGCAAGCTAGACACCGCTATTCAATTGGGAATAGCCATTATTTCAGAGGATGATTTTGAGAAAATGATATTGTAATTAATGCAACAATGCTTAGTGAATTTAATGAGTGGGTTGTTTTGCAAACTGTTTGAGAGGAATTAGAAGAGTAATCAAAATTAATTTAATTTTAATTGTTTACTAAGCTTTTTATAATCTTTGCAGACTAAAATTAGAGTTATATATTTGTTATAGCTAATGAAAGGAATAAATTCATCAAATGTTTGGATACATAATGCCAGAAACAGCAGAGCTAAAAGTTAGAGAATACGACCTTTTCAGGGGATATTATTGTGGTGTTTGTAAGGCGATTGGTAAGAATAGCAGTCAATTATCAAGGCTTACATTAAACTACGATATTACCTTTTTGGCGTTGCTTTTAAGCTCTGTTGCTGGCGAAAGGGTAAGGCTTGAGCGTAATAATTGCTTTGTACATCCTTTGCAAAAAAGAAATATGGTTAAGCAGAGTGAATGTGTTTCATATGCTGCGGATATGAATGTAGTGCTGGCGTATTATAATCTTAAGGATAACTGGAAGGATGAAAAGGATGTCAAGTCATTGATGTTTTCGTCATTATTAACAAAAAGTTTTAAAAAAATTCATAGCAGATATAAAGAAAAATGTGATATAATAAGCATGAAACTGGAAGAACTATCTATGTTGGAGAAAGAAAATTGTGCTTCGATGGATAAAGCCGCTGAGCCGTTTGCTCAATTGATGGAAGAGCTAATGTATTATAAGCCCTTATGTGAGAATAATAAAAGTATTGAGCGTGTTTTGCGAAGTATAGGGTATTTTGTAGGGAAGTGGGTTTATTTGATAGATGCGTATGATGATATCGAAAAGGATATTAAGGCAGAGAATTACAATCCCTTGTTGTTACAATTTGAATATGGAGATGAACCAGTTGCTGAGTTTAAAAGTAGGATTGTGGAGAGGCTAGAGTTTAACCTTACATATTCACTTAATGAGATAGGAAATGCGTACAAATTAATTGACAATAGGAATAATGAGGATATCATTGAAAATATTATTTACTTAGGTATGTTAAGAAAAACTGAGAATATATTAAAGGGGTGCACGGAAAATGGCAAAAAATCCATATGAAGTTTTAGGAGTTAGGCAAGGGGCAAGTATTGATGAAATAAAAGAGGCATACAGGAAGCTTGTGAAAAAATATCATCCTGATCAGTATAAAAACAACCCTTTGGAGGATTTGGCACAGGAAAAGCTGAAGGAGGCCAATGAAGCATATGACTATTTAACTAAGAATGCGTCTTCTAGTTCAGGGTTTAGTGGGAGCAAGGGAGGCTTCTCTTCTGGAAGTACAGGCTCTAACTATTCTGGAGGCTTTTCAGGGAGTTATTCGGGTAATAATAATGCCTATTCAGGAAGTAATTCTGGTGGCCATTCAGGGAATAATTCTGGTGGCTATTCAGGTAATAATTCAGGAAGCACTACTAGTGGCTATACGACTCAGGAGGGTCAACAGGTAAGGATGCACATTCAAAGAGGAGATTTGAATGGTGCTGAACAGCTCTTAAATAGATTTAAGATGAAGAACGCAGAGTGGTATTATTTAAAGGGGCTTATTTTTATGAGAAGAGGCTGGCATGATGAGGCATATACTAATTTGCAGAACGCAGTAAATATGGAGCCAGCTAATTATGAATACAAGCAGACACTGAGTCAAATGAATAATTCATTTAGGGGCTTTAGAAATGCTTCTTATAACAGAGGCTACAAGCAGGATCCAGATTGGTGTTCAATATGCGGCACTCTCTGGTGTGCGGATTCCTTATGTGAGTGCTTTGGTGGCGACTTAATTGGTTGCTGTTAAGTGATTGATAGATATTATGTAGGTTAATATAATGGAGAAAATATAAAGATATGCAAACAAAAAAGCTTGCCATTAGTGGTATCATGACCGCAGTAACGGTCATTTTGCTGTATTTAGAGAATATTGCACCAACGGGTAGATTGGGGTTTTACGCATTAGCGGCCTTTGTTACTGCTATAGTTGTTATTGAGTGTGGCATCTATTATGCTTTCTTGTTTTATGCTGCTAGCTCAGCCTTAGCTTTCTTTTTAGTACCTAATAAGCTTGAGGTTTTTCCGTACTTGTTGTTCTTGGGGATATATGGAATAGTCAAGTATCTGATCGAAAGAGTGAATAAGCGTGTGTACCAATATATTTTGAAGCTTGCTTTTTTCAATGTCATTTTAATTGTATTTTGGTTCTTTCTTAATGAGGTAGTTTTTCAGCTGATAAATCTTGAAGCGTCTATCTTTGTGATTATAAGAGGTTCAGACGGTGGAATACAAAGTCTACTAATAAAAACTGCTTTAGTACTTGCGTTGGAAGCTTTATTTTTAGTGTTTGACTACGTGTATACACTTTTTATTAACTGGTACTATAACAGGATACAAAGGCATATTGCTGGGTTTACAAAGAAGTAATGCTGTTTTTAAATAACGCAGTAGTATTTAGGGGATAATAAGCTAGATTTTGGGAGGAAAGTATTTGCAATTTTTTTTATAAAGCTATTGTCCGACTATATCGAAACTATCCTTTTCTTATTCTTTTATTGTTTAACAACAATTATCATTATATGTTAAAGCATAAATCAATCAAATTTTAAATTTGATACTCTTTCATAATATCCGTCTATAGGGTAAACTCTATAAACAACTCTATTTTTATTGTTACTGTAATTTATATGTACATAATATACATAATTTGTCATTTTTAATAGAGTATGTTTTTGAAACCCGATTTTTTCTTCTCTATATTGTGGAATATATATTTGCACTGTATCATCTTGTCTTACAACCTTTTCCTCAATTAATTTAATAGCTTTCTCATATGTATACTCTGGTAGATTTAAATAATAATATATTCCAATGATACTAATTATGCAAACAGTAACCAACAATGATATCAATGACTTTCTCCTATTAGTTACTTTTTTACTAAAAACTAATCCTAAAACAACTAATAAGATAATTATACAACTTAGTAAATAATAGTCATTTACATTCAGAATATATAGATATTTTCTATTTGGAATATAAAGTATCAACCTACCTATTACAACTAAAATAAACATATTAACTAAATATATTATTACACCCTGTTTATGTTTCATAGCTTGCACCTCTTATTATCATGACATACTTAATATTACTACTTATTTTATGTGGTATACACATAGATGTACAGTCAGTTTACCTTATAATACCATAATTACATTGAGAAGAATAGTGCTATAGTTATTCACTCTTTTAAGAAATTGTATTTTTAATCTCCACAAAAAGGTGTACACTATAGCCTAGGCTGTCTTTTTGTAAAGATTGTACAACTAATTGGTTCTCAGATAGATTTCATTTGGACGATGTCATTTACTATTGTTATCCCGAACAATTTACTATTATTACTATTATACACGTAATATTAGCTTATTCTAGAGAAATTGAAAATTTCATTGACTTAAAGTTAGCTATGTATTATACTACAACAAAGAACAGGTGATTTTTTATGCAAGTAAAGAAAGAGGAAGTGAAGAATGCTTTACTCTTAGAAGCTGAAAAGGAATTTATGCAGTATGGATTTGAAAAAGCTTCGATAAGGAGAATCGTTAAAAAAGCAGGAACAACAATAGGAAATTTTTACAACTATTTTGAGAACAAAGAGGCTTTGTTTTCTGAATTGGTTGATGATGAGTATAAGGCATTTATGTATTTTGTCAACAGCCATAATCAACAGGGAGAGCCTGAAGTATTGTTGGACACATTGGATGCGGGTCAGTTGAGAGAAGTGCTAAATCAATTTGTTGGGACTTTGATACCAGTTTTTTCACAAAAGCTATTTTTGCTTACCTCAAGGAGTGAGGGGACAAAATATGAAAATACTAAGAGTATTGTATTAAACGTAATTACAGAACACTATTTAGAGCATATTAGAGAATTAAATTCCAATAATGGTGATAATAAAGAGATTGCGGACGTTGTTGGGCATAGCTTCTTAGAAGGCTTGCTTTATATCATAGAAAAGTATACAGATGAAAAGCTAAGACAAAGGCTGATAAATGAGCATATATTATTCTATTTCCTAGGCACAATGGCTGTATTAGGTGATAGTAATAGAGAGAAACCTTGTTAATTACACAATAAAAGCTATAAGTGTGCTCTAAAAAAGAACGAATGATATTTATTGAAGCTACGCAAAATAGCGTATAAATTTACAACAACCCAATATAATCATACTCATATAAAAATAGAGTTTTAATAAATTTAAATAGATTTAAGTAGAATTTAAATAGAGTTTAAATAGAAGGGATGGGGTCAGATGATAAAGGTTGAGGATTTGAATTACAAGTATTCAAAAATGTCAAAAGAGGCATTGAAGGGGATTTCATTTAGTGTAAGTAAGGGTGAAGTCTTTGGCTTTCTAGGTCCGAGCGGAGCTGGTAAGACTACAACACAAAAAATAATAATAGGATTATTAAGGAGTTACATTGGGAGTGTAAGGGTTCTTGAAAAGGAGAGAAAGGAGTGGGGAAACGATTTTTTTGAAAGAATAGGTGTAGCCTTTGAGTTCCCAAACCTTTATCTTAAATTCTCTGCACTTGAGAATCTAAAGCTAATATGCTCATATTATAAGTCAAAGACCAGAGAACCAAGAGAATTGCTTGAAAGGCTTGGATTACTGGCAGATGCTGATAAAAGGGTTGAGAATTTCTCTAAGGGCATGAAGATGAGGTTGAATTTTATACGCTCAATTATACATAATCCTGAGATTATATTTTTAGATGAGCCTACTTCTGGATTAGATCCAGTCAACGCTAAAATAATAAAGGATATGATTATAGAGATGAAGTCAGAGGGGAAGACGGTATTCATTACTACACATAATATGACTGTGGCTGACCAGCTTTGTGACAGGGTTGCCTTTATAGATAATGGCGAAATTAAGCTTATTGATACACCAAAAAATCTTAAAAAACAGTATGGCAATAAGATGGTTAGTGTTGAGTATTTAAAAAATGGGGAAGAGGCATGTGAAGCCTTTGAAATGAAAGGCTTAGAGCGTAATAATGGCTTTATACAGCTTCTTGAAGCGAAGGAAATATTGTCAATTCATAGTCAGGAGGCAACCTTAGAGGATATTTTTATCAAGGTAACAGGGAGGGATTTAGTATGAATGCCTCTTTAAATACACGAAAAGATAAAATGAATCAGCTACCATTTATCAAGCCATTGAAGGGAGATATTGTTTTCCAGTTCAGACAGGGGTTTTATTTAGTATATATTCTCATAACACTATTTTATATGCTTATACTAAGTCAGCTACCAGAAGCATGGCTACAGATAGCTGTACCTATAATAGTGTTTTCTGACCCTTCAGTAGTAGGATTTATTTTTGTTGGTGGGATAATTCTTCTTGAAAAGGAGCAGGGGGTTATTGATTACCTTTCTGTTACACCATTAAAAATCAGAGATTATATATTATCAAAGGTCACCTCCCTTATGATTTTGGCTGTATGTGCTGGTCTACTAATTACTATTACCTGCTATGGTATAAATGTAAATTTTCTTTATTTAATTGTTGGTATTGGTTTATCAGCGACTTTATTTACTCTTCTTGGATTAGCTGCTTCAGTCAAATGCAGAGGCGTAAATGGATTTATGCTAGCAATGGTTCCATCTTTTATTGTATGTCTTATGCCATTTCTATCGTATTTTAATTTTACTGCTAGTTTTGTACTAAGGGTTATTCCTACCTTTGCATGCTTTAATATAGTTTTGGGTTCATTTAATCAGATATCAATCTCTGACTTTCTAATTTCTACAGGGTATGCAATTGGTTGGATATTTCTGATATACAAGTATGTATATTTTAGGTTTGAAAAATATATTGTGTATAAGGAAAGGTGATATAAGGTTGAAAGAAAATTACCTATTAAAATTATCTGAATAGAGAAGGTATAAATACATGATTTTCTTTCAACCTAGATATGTGCCTGAAGAAAGGGATATTAATATGTATAATAGTATGACTAAAAAAAGCAAAATGTCATTTGTGATGGGAGATATTAAAGCGGTATTGAGAGAGCCTATTATATTACTTTTTTGTTTTATACCATTTTTTATAATGCTTTTGTTAAGGTTTTTTGTACCTATATTAACTGGGCTTCTGATGGATTATCTAAGCTTTGATCTAACTCATTATTACCTATATATTTTTGCTGGTATTTTTATGATGACACCAGAAATGCTTGGTACAGTCAGTGGGTTTTTAATGCTAGATGAACGGGATGGTAATATAGCTCAATTAATGATGGTTACGCCTATGGGCTTTAAGGGGTATATGCTTAGAAGGCTGAGGCTTCCATTCTTATTGGCGGTAGTATACAGCTTTATAGGCTACTTAATGTTTGGAATCTATGCAATATCATTAAAGGTGTTAATAACAGTAGCTCTGTTATGCGGTCTTCAAGGGGTTATATTTACATTGATATTGTCATCTTTAGCTGATAACAAGGTAAAGGGGTTGACTTATGCTAAGGGGATGAGTCTACTTATTGTGCCAGCCTTTGCGGATCTGTTCAAGGTAGAGTGGTTCAGCGTACTATCCCTTATAACACCATTTATATGGGTGGTTAGAATTATTCAGGAAAATGGAAATTACTACATTAACACAATTACTGGTGGATTAATTCATATTATATGGCTTGTTGTATTGCTGAGGATTAAGGCTAAACAGCTTAATTAATAATTGATTTCACTGGAGTAATGGAAAAAGGATTACATTTTAACTCCACCATGCATGGGGCACAAATAACCAATGTAAGAGGTATTCAAGCCATTTTGTCTTGGCGATTTAACGAACTTCATTAGAGTTTATATCAAATATGAAGTTCGTTAAACGCTTACATATTCATTAAAAATTCAATAAAATAACACAAAACAGCACATATACAAAGGACATAATATACTCTGAATGAGCAATTTGCGTTGTTGTATATTTATACGCTATTTTGCGTTGTTTTGAATAAATATACATAAACACTGCACTTATTGAGTATAATTTTGCATAAATATGTAACAACGCAAAACGCTTTGAATAATTTTTTGTTGAATTATGTACCTTTATGTAGTATATTGAGGGTAAGAGATAAGAAGAGAAATAGATGTTTTTTGAGCTTTAATTAGTCAATAAGAAATTTCTTTATTTAAAACTAAAAATTATGTAGGAGTTGACAAAATGGATAAAGTTGGAAATGCAATTAATAAGCAGTTTAATATTGAGGTTTTTAAGGATATATACAATAAGGTTATTGAAGGCATCCTAAAGTATGGAATTAAGGGTATTATCGGTATAATAATACTTTTGATTGGATTTAAGCTTATTAAGCATACTAATAAGATTATACTTAATATTATTAGAAAATCCGCTTTAGATGTTTCACTCGAGAAATTTATAGTTTCTACTATTAATTTGTGCTTAAAATTCTTTTTAGTAGTTTTTGTAATGGAATTTGTAGGTATAGAAAGCACGTCACTAATTACAATGATTGGTGCGGCAGGTATTGCAGTTGGCTTTGCTTTGCAGGGGAGTCTTGCTAATTTTGCGGGTGGAATACTTATCCTGTTTCTCAAGCCGTTTTCTGCAGGCGACTATGTATCTGAAAATGCGACAGGACATGAAGGTGTTGTTGAAGCTATTGATATCTTCTATACAACCTTGAGGACGCGTGATAACAGAGTGGTTGTTATACCAAATGGAAATCTTTCAAACAATAGTATTATGAATTATACTAAGAATAACACTCGTAGAATTGATATTACTGTTTCGGCTGGTTATAACGACGATATAAGGAAGGTTAAGGACGTATTGATGTCTATTGCTAGAAAGAATGAAAAGTTGCTTAGTGACCCAGAGCCTGTTGTGGTAGTGTCTGAGTTGGGTGAGAGCTCAATTCATTATTTGCTTCTTGTATGGGTTAAAACTGAGGATTACTTGCAAGTGAAGGCTGAATTGCTCGAATCGGTTAAATATGAATTTGATGTAAATAAAATTAGTATTCCTTACCCACAATTGGATTTGCATGTTAAAAAGGGAGAGGTTTTTCTTGGTAATGAGTAGTTATATTAGCGTAAAACGGAAGAAAATAAAATGTGGAATTTGTACAGAAAAATAAACAAAAAAAATTTCTAAAATAGCTTGACATAATGATAGGCATGTTGTAGAATACTATATGTTGCTGCTTCAGAAATGACGGTCGCGACACTAGTAAATCCCTTTAGCTCAGTTGGCTAGAGCACCTGACTCTTAATCAGGGTGTCCAGGGTTCGAATCCCTGAAGGGGTACCATACAAACCCTCTGGAATAATCCAGAGGGTTTGTTGACTTAATATAAACTGTTTAATAAATTATTTGTGCCGTAGGCGTAGCGTTGGGGAGTAATATGAGCGAGCAAATAAAAATTATAGCACAAAATAAAAAAGCCAGACATGATTATTTCATTGAAGATACCTTTGAGGCTGGTATGGTGTTAACTGGTACTGAGGTTAAGTCCTTGAGGCAGGGAAAAACCAATCTTAAGGATAGCTATTCGATGGTCAAAAATGGTGAAGTTTTTGTTTGCGGTATGCATATTAGCCCGTATGAACAGGGAAACATATTTAATGTTGACCCTATACGAGATAGAAAGCTTTTGCTTCATAAGTTTGAAATAAACAGGCTAATTGGCTGTATTCAACAACAGGGCTTGACATTAGTGCCACTAAAGGTTTATTTTAAAAGGGGTAAGGTTAAGCTTGAGTTAGCAATTGCTAAGGGTAAGAAGCTCTATGACAAAAGGGAGGACATCGCTAAACGAGACGCTAAACGAGAGATTGATAGAAGAATAAAGGATTTTAACAAATAGTTTCATATAGCTCTGAGAATTGTTGAAAAGGCAATTTTTATGACTAGCTAAATTCTGTAGTAGCTTATACAATCTGTGTAGCACTAATTACATGGGGGCGTATTGGTTTCGACGGGGTTATTGAGACATGAATAGCGGGTAGAGGATTCTCGTAGGCCTCTTTAAAAAACGGGAAAATAAATATAAACGCTAAAAACGATAATTTCGCTTTAGCTGCTGCTTAATTAAGCAGCCCGTCAGTCCAGGGTTCCTGCACCTTGGGTAGCTGGCGTCATTAAGACAGGGAACCAGCTGGGCAAAGCTTTGAGCCTAGTGGGATTTATGAAGCTACTGAAGTCCAAAGCCTGTGCGTGGGCGTTGGACAGAGGGAATGAAAAATCACAGCACTGCACCCGGAGAAGTTTATGTGGATGTGATTTCGGACAGGGGTTCGACTCCCCTCGCCTCCACCACAAGCTATTTGACATCCATTTTGACATCCATAACTTTTACAATTGTATCAAGAATCTCAGCGGGTCTATTTTTCATATTAGATAGTACATGCTGATATTTTTTTGTCATATTGATATCTGAATGCCCTAGCCTCTCGGCTGCTTCCTTATCAGTTATACCCTTTTTTAGCATCATTGTTGCGTTAAAATGTCTTAAATCGTGAAACCTTGTTTGTGGTAAATATGCATTTTTAAGAATTCTTGCAAAGCGTTTCCCATAGTTGCCTCCATGTTCTGGGGAACCATCTTTTTTAGGATATACATATCCAACGTTTTTATATTCAGATAGACGTTCAATAACATATGATGGAGCTACAATTCTTCTGTAAGAGGTTCTAGTTTTAGTTGATTTGGAAATTACTGCTCCATTGACGTGTACATTTGCTTTTCTAATATTAATCTCATGAGTTTCAAAATTAATATCATTCCAAGTTAGCCCCATAATTTCACTTACTCTTAAGCCGCACAAGCCCGCAAGTAATATAGGGATCTCTTCCTTTGTACCAGTAACGATATTAAGCAAAGAATTATATTCCTTTTCGTTGTATATATAATACTCAAATTTGTCAATATCTTTTGGTATTTTCACTCCAGCACAAGGATTATAGGTTAATGTCTTGTTTAATACCCCGTATTTGAAAACGCCTCCGATATCGCCCAATAAATTTCTACAAGTTTTTTCTGAATGAGTTTTAGAAAAATCATTTATCATTTCTTGTATATGAATGGGTAGTATTTTAGAAATAACCATACCTCCTATGTATTTTGATGCATATGTATTTATACTTTTTTTATATCCAGAAAGAGTAGTAGGAGATAAATTTATACAATATGTATCTAGCCATTTTTGTGCAAAATCTGTAAATGGAAGTTTGCTTAAATTTAATAGCCCACTAGATTCAATTTGTTCAATAAGTTCATGTACTTTTTTTCTACACTCTTGGCGTGTTTTAGCATATACATATTTTCTTTTTCTTTCTCCTGAAAGTGATGGAATATCAACAGCGCCCTGCCAACGACCATCTTTTCTTTTTGTAATGGAGCCTTCCATACACAATCACTTGCCTTTCTCAAATAGATATGTGATATATTTTATTGCATCTGATTTGGATTCTTCTGATAATTGCGAATACATTTCCATAAGATTTTCAATATCTATGCTGGCGTCTTCTCCACACAAATATTCTATAGTTACTCCAAAATAAGTAGCAAGTTTATGAACAATAATTAAATCGGGATCACGTTGACCAGTTTCATATCTGGATATAGTAGCATTACTTGTCCCTACAATTTCACCGAGTGCTCTAGTAGTTAAATTATGGGTTTCTCTTAGTTGCTTTAATCTTTTAGCAAAAATCTCTAACGAAACTTGTTTCATTTTTTAAACCTCCAAAAATATCATTATGCAAATATTATACATATATCGTTACCGAAATGCAATACATGTATACAAAAAAGCTTAATTATTTTACAAAATGGTATTGACACGTGTGCTGACAAGTAATATAATGATACCAAGATGTAACAAAAAATGTGGAGGGGGAAAGAATGTTAAACAATGATTTTAAATATGCAAGTGATAATATTAGGTTGCTACTTAAGTTTAAGAGATGGACACAAAATACCCTTTGTAAAAAAACAGGAATAACTCAAATTACTTTAATGAGAAGACTTAAAGATAATTCTGGATGGTCAATGCTAGAAGCTGTGAGTATAGCTAAGGCTTTCAATGTTACAGTTGATGAGCTTTTTTTTACTC
>QKEK01000319.1 GCA_003251775.1 Clostridia bacterium
AAAAAGCACCCTCCTCCACAGCACCATCACCAAAGAAGACTACAGATACCTTTTTATCCCTCTTAATTTTAGTTGCAAGTGCCGCCCCTGTAGCTAGAGGTATCCCTCCCCCCACAATTGCAGATGAACCCATAATTCCCACTTTGGTATCTATCAGGTGCATTGAACCGCCTCTTCCCCTTGAACACCCTGCTTCTCTGTTATAAAGCTCAGCAACCATTTTATTAAGATTTCCATTTTTAGCTATATAATGACCATGCCCTCTATGATTACTAAAAACATAATCTTTATCATCAAGATTAAGGCATACCCCCGCCGCTATTGCCTCCTGTCCATTACAAAGATGAATGGGGGTTTTCATTTCGTCCTTATGATACTCGGACTCTATTCTAAGCTCTACCCCCCTTATCCTTTTCATGATAATATATAGCTTTAATAGTGTTTCACTTGGTAAAATTAATCCTGACATTTTATCACCTTAATCATTGCTGCTATAATATATTATGCTACTACCTTTATTCTCAAAACAAAAATTCACCTGTAGTACTCCCTTTAATCTTTCCTTTATCTTTTCTTGATTTTCTGGTTTTGCAAATAATAGTAAAAATCCCCCTCCGCCAGCACCAAGTAATTTGCCACCAACTGCTCCCTCCTCTATAGCAAGCTGATATAAATAATCTATATAGTGGGATGAAATTTTGTCGCTTAGACTCTTCTTTAACCTCCAGCTTTCATTTAGTAATCTTCCAAAGTCCTCTATGTCACTTTCGCTATCAAGTATTTTTTGGGCTTCCCATACCATATCATACATTGCGGACAATTCTCTTTTCTTTTTAGGTGTATTATTAATCTGTTCTAATGCAATATATGATGCAGTTCTAGAAATCCCTGTATAGAAAAGCATCAGGTGATTTTGCAATTCTTCAATCCTCTCTTTTTTGATTATTATTGGATTAACCTCAAAGCCCTCACTATTAAATTCAATGATATTCATACCCCCATAAGCAGCCATCACTTGATCCTGAGAGCCTACATTTTCTTTTATCCTCTCTTGCTCTATATATATAGCTTCCTTTGCAAGCCTTTGCTTACTGACCATACAACCCCTAAGTGCATATAATGAATTCAACAACCCTACTGTAAATGCAGAGCTAGATCCAAGACCTGATCTTGCAGGCAAATCTCCATCGTGATGTATTTCTAAACCTTCTTTTATATTCATATGCTTCAATGTCTCTCTTACAGCAGGGTGTACAATCTCATCAATATAATTTATCATTTCAATCTTTGAGTAAACAAGTCTGGATTTATGCTCAAAGAATGGCGGTAGAAAACGGCAAGATATATAACAATACTTATCAATAGTGCACCCTAAAACAGCACCATTGTTCTCTTGACACCATATAGGGTAATCTGTCCCACCTCCAAAAAAAGATATTCTAAAGGGTGTTTTACTAATAATCATACCTGACCTCCATATTACATAAGCTTTAATCTACAGACATAAAAGCTTTAAATGCATAATAATCATTCGGAATACCTATATCAAAAAAATCTGAAGTTTCTGAATATCCATAAATCCTTTGTTTCCTTTTAATCAGTTCAGGAAATACGTCCTTCTCAATTGAAACAAATCCGTGTTCCTTTATGTAATTAAGTATTTCAGGCTCAAATATATAGAAGCCTGCATTAATCAAAGCACTTTCTTCATTATTCTCCATATATGCTTTCTTCTCGAGAAAATCAATTATATACCCTTCCTCATCCAATTCTACCTTACCATACCTATCATTATTACTTACACTTGCTAACGCAATGGTAGCTAGAGCACCTCTTTCTTTGTGCTTCTTAATACAATCATCAACACTAAGTCTTAAATAGGTATCGCCATTTACTACACAGAAGGTTTCTTTTAGTACATCTCTAAGAAGCCCTACAGCTCCGCCTGTCCCCATAGGCTCACGTTCTATGCTATAGTCTATTTTAACTCCGTATTTACTCCCATCACCTAAGTAATTTACTATCATCTCAGATAGATAATACAAGCATAAAGCACACTCTGAAATACCGTTATCCTTTAGGTTTTTAATAATATACTCTATAAACACCTTTTCTCCTATAGGAGCCATGGGCTTAGGCACGTTTTCAATTATCTGTCTTAATCGAGTCCCAAAGCCACCAGCAAGAATCACTGAATACATATTCACTCCCCCATTCATATACTATAATCAAACTCTACAAGTGCTTTCCAAGTCGTTACGTCTTGGCGATTAAAAAAGCCTTTTAAATCTCTTTATCAAATCGGAGGCTTTTTTAACGCTTACATACTCACTCCCCTATATATTTTCTCTTTATATCAATTTCCGCAATACCTTCTATATGTTTTCTGGTATTAATACCAAACTTACTCTCAATAAAGCTTAAATATGAGTTATCAGTAAAGTACTTTTTCCACGCCATATCTCTGAAAGCCAAGACCTGCCCGCCTGATAAATGATTTGTACTAAGTGGTAATGTCTCATAAGCATATTGGGAGTACCCTAACCATGAATCTGGAAGCCTAAGACTATTCTTTACTGCTGTCTCGTATAGCTTTGAGCCTGGGTAAGCCATTGCAGAATAAAAATTTGACATTTCACACCTGAGCTTAAGTGCTAAGTCAAGTGTCTCATTCATTGTTTCATAATTATCATCAGGTAAACCAAAAATGAAATTACCTATCACATTAATATCATGCTGTTTAATAAGGCTTACTGTATCCATAATCTCCTTATATGAGAATCGCCCCTTTAAAACCCCATCTCTTACATACTTACTTCCCGACTCAATGCCCAACGCTAACCAATTAATACCCGCTTCCTTCATACAAGCTAGATTATGCGGCTTTATTGTATCTATTCTTGCGTATGCCCATATATTAAATCCATACCCCCTCTCCTTGATAAGCTTACATAGCTCTAGGTAATGACTTTCATTAAGCACAAACATTTCATCAGCTATTTTTATATTTCTTACATTATACTTTTCTGCCAGCGTATCAAATTGCTTTATAGTAAATTCAGGCTGCCAATATCTAAAGCACGGCTTTCCAAATGGAGCATTAATACAGCAAAACGAACAATTAAAAGGGCAGCCAAGGCTAGTATAGATAGAGGCGTAAGGCTGTCTCTCATTTATGCTCTTAAAGCAATGCCAATTATGTGCTTTATATCTTTCCATGGGAAGTAAATCAAAAGCCATTCCAGGTAGCTCCTTGACTAATTTACTCTGCGAAATAGGTAATGCAGGATAAGTAAAGGTTGCCCTTCCCTCATTCATATACCACAAGCCGGGTACTTTCGGAAAGTGTATATTACTCATATAATCCTTTGAGTCACATTCTATTAAGCCAATTATTGTTGATAACCCTTCTCCTTGACAAACAAAATCTACACTTTCTTCTAATAAAGTCCTTTCTGGCAAAGCCGAAACATGCCCACCCACCAAAAGTATTCTTACCTTTTCGTCTCTTTCTTTAAGTGCACAGCACAGTAGCCTTGTACCGTACATATTTTGAGTAGATGCTGAAGGCTGTTGACCGTAAACGACTATAACGACCAAGCTTGCTTTATACTGAATAATTCTTTCAGCAGCTTTATCCGCTTTAAGCTCTAGAGCTTCACAATCCAATAGATTAACTCTATACCCTTTATTTCTCAATCCATTAGCAAGCAGAGCAGCCCACACAGGAGGCTCAAGTGCAGCAAGATTATCACCTAATTTTTGATATACTGTGTTTCTAGACGAAGGATTTACAATTAATGCATCCAACTCGTACATTACCCTAGACCTCCATTTACTATAGTTTTGGTCGCT
This sequence comes from Clostridia bacterium, assembly GCA_003251775.1. Lineage (GTDB taxonomy): Bacteria > Bacillota > Clostridia > DSM-8532 > SZUA-474 > SZUA-474. Next base: position 3,856 of record QKEK01000319.1, read on the forward strand.
TCATATAAGCTTTTGGCTACTACCACTGTTTGACTCATGAACATATCCTTACTTTTTTTTATATGTAACAAGGTATTTTCTCCATACCCCGTTCTAACCAATATAGGTGTCGCACCTGCTGATATTCCTGTTTTTATATCACATAATTTATCCCCAATAACGTAGGATTTTTTTAGATTTAGATTGTATTTTTCTTGTGCGTTCATTACCATTCCAGTTTTGGGCTTACGACAATCACACTCTCCTGTAAAATCAGGATGATGTGGGCAGTAGTAAAATTCATCGATCTTAGCACCCTGTCTTTCTAACTCTCTATTTATAAATTCGTGTAAGGTTATTACATGGCTTTCACTATATAATCCTCTAGCAACTCCAGATTGATTAGTAATAACAAAAACCAAAAAGCCTTTTTGATTCAGAATTTTTATGGCTTTTATTGAATCAGGTATCCACTCCCAGTCCTCAACATCATAAATATAGTTTTTTTCTACGTTTATTGTTCCGTCCCTATCCAAAAAAACTGCCTTTCTCATAAAACACCTTCTTATATAATAGAAATGTAATAAGAGTGTATTGCATTTCTGTATATTTATACGCTGTTTTGTATAAATATGTAACAACGCAAAAAGCTCATTAATGCTACTTGTATAAGCTTGATTGTTATTCTTAGCTCTCATTTAGTTCCAAGCTTATTTAGTTTATTACACAGCTCTAGTATCTGAGTTTCTTCAAGCTCAGGGTAATTACCAATGTATAAGCCAAATTTATGCACATGCTCCACTTGAGGATAATTCATATACTCATCTTTAGAAACAAAGCCTTGCAAATACGGCTGTCTCAACTGATTACCTCCACCAGCTGTCCCTCTCCGATATTCAATGCCTTCATAATCTAGCATTTCTAAAACCCTATTGAACAAGACTTCATCTGGTTCTTTAAGTATTAGCACTAACGCATAATTAACACTACCGTTTATTCTGTAATCAGTATGATAAAGCTCTGGGGAAAGATTCTCAATAAACGTGTTGAAATTTCGGATTCTTAATTCATTATTCATATCCAAGCGTTTTAACTGGTTCCTTGCAATTACTGCACCTAATTCTGTATTTCTTACATTAAAACCAGGATAGGCAAATATAAATTCTTTATGGAGCTCAGGATATTGTCTTGCAAAATTTAATTTAATTTCTTCTGTTTCTGCCTCTCTCACTAATCCATGAGATCTCAACATTCTTACTATGTTGTATAGCTTTTCATCGTCAGTACACACCATACCGCCCTCAATCGAGCTCATATGATGTGCATAATAAAAAGAAAAATTTGAAACAAGCCCAATGCTACCAAGCTTTTTGTTTTTAAAAGTTGCACCATGCGACTCACATACATCCTCTATTAAGGGGATTTTTTTCTCTTCAAGCCTCTTTAGAAGCTTATCACTCAAAGCATTAAAGCCCAAGGCATGAGTTATAAAAACAGCCCTTGTATTATCTGTTATTTTATTTAATACTTCATCTTCATTCATTCCCAAAGTCTTAGGATTAATATCAACAAAAACAGGCGTAAACCCTAAATGTAAAACAGATGCTATATCAGACACCCATGTAAGTGTAGGTACAATTACTTCGCCAGTACCATAAATATATTTTATAGCAGCCATCGTTATAAGATTGGCTGAAGCACCAGAATTGACGAAAACACTGTACTTAACTCCAAGCCACTGTGACCATTCTTTTTCAAACTTTATTACATTTTTTGACTGAGTTAGTATATTATCCTCTCTTAGAAAACTAATCAAAACTTCCTTATCCTTCTTTGTAATATTATTCTGCATTAAGGACCATCTATAAGCCATACGAAACCCACCAATCAGTCAAAATAGTCAGTATATAATATGCATACTAAATATATACTGAAACTTGTATCAACGAAATAACTATTTACACAATAAAATCTCCATAGGCAAGCTTTATGCCTAAAATTAAATCGGTACTATATTGCCATCCAAGTTTATTTATTTTCGTTACATCTAGTATCTTTTTATACATCCCATCTGGCTTTGAGCTATCAAACTTAATTTCACCTTCATAGCCTATCACCTCTTTTATGACCTTAGCCAATTCTCCAATACTAATTCCCACTCCCGTCCCCACATTCATGTAATCATACTTTATATCACAAGCATTGTATCTTTCCATAACATAAAGACTAGCATCAGCAAGATCATCAGCAAAAAGAAAGTCCCTCACAGGCTTTCCTGTTCCCCAAATCTCTACACATGGCAAACCGTTGTCTCTCGCCTCGTGTATCTTTTTCATTAATGCAGGGATT
>QKEK01000006.1 GCA_003251775.1 Clostridia bacterium
ATCATAAAGTGTATCAGCACTTGTTGTAAGCTTACCCTTATATTTTTTGACATCGGGAAGAATAGCCTTTAATTGTCTAAAGTCCTCCTCCCATTTAGCTTCATCAGTATAAATATCCTCAAGCCTCCACTTGTAATCTGCTGGTAGCTCACTTCTTGAGGGTAAAGCATAATTTTCGCTTTTTGTCATTATTATGTTCATTCCTTTCCTCAGGCACAAATCTAGGTTGAAAGAAAATCATAAATTTATGCCTTCTCTATTAAAACTAACTTCAATGGCTATTATTGTGGTAACATCAATGTGATTTAGCTGTTTGCTATCAATGATAACCTCAATGTTAATATACCGATTTTGTATAAATACATATACATATCCACATTATCCACACGTTTATCCACATTTGCTTGTACTATTTTCATGTATTTGGGGGTGTTTTGCTATGTTATCCACAGCTTTAGCTGTGTAAAGAAGATTGGATATGTGGATAAAAATCAGTGGAAATGTGAATAACTTTGTTAATATTATGTTATAAATCTTTCTCCTAGCTTGAGATTTGGTACTGCATTAAGAGTAAGGTCTGCAAAGTTTCCCTTTAAAAAATCATAATAGCCAGCACAAGCAATCATAGCAGCGTTATCTGTACACAACGACATGGATGGATAGTAAAATTCCATGCCATTATGCTTTGCTATTTCAGAAAATGTTGTTCTAAGCTGGGAGTTAGCTGCTACACCACCAGCCAAGCATATTTTATTTATACCCGTCTTTTGAGCTGCCTTTACAGTATTTTCGACAAGAATATCAACTACAGCGGATTGAAAGGCTGCACAAACATTATATATATTGATTTCTTCTCCTTTTTGTGAAGAGGAATTCAAGTAATTAAGTACAGAGGTTTTGACACCACTAAAGCTAAAATCAAGGCTACCATCTTTAAAGGTAACCCTTGGAAAGCTAATTGATAGAGGGTTACCTTGTAAGGCATACTTGTCTATCAATGGACCTCCTGGATAACCTAGACCCAAAGCCCTTGCAACCTTATCAAAAGCCTCTCCGGCAGCATCATCACGTGTTCTTCCCATAATTTCGTATTCTCCATAGTCAGAAACCAAAACAATATGGCTGTGACCACCCGAAACCACCAAACAAATAAAGGGTGGCTTTAGCTGTGGGCTTTGAATATAGTTTGCTGCTATATGACCTTCAATGTGATGAACGGCTATCAATGGCTTGTTTATTCCATATGAAATAGATTTAGCAGCAGATACTCCTACCAAAAGGGCTCCTACAAGACCAGGTCCGTAGGTTACAGCAATTGCATCTAGGCTTGATGGCTCTATACCTGATAGCTTAAGAGCATCATCTATAACTGGTATAACTAGCTCCACATGCTTTCTTGAAGCAATCTCTGGAACTACACCACCGTATTCCTTATGTATATCTATCTGGGATGAAATAACATTTGATAACACCTCCCTGCCGTTCTTTACAATTGATGCTGAGGTTTCATCGCAGCTTGTTTCAATTCCTAGTATATATATATCTGACAAATCGTTCGCCCTCCATAAGCTTTTTTAACGCATACATATTAACTCCGCCATGCATTGTATTTGAAAATATTATACACAAATTAATATGTAAGTTCAAATTTAATTTCCTATTTAATAAATAATATGAAGAGATTAAATGTGTAAATTTGAAGAAAAAAAAACATGGGGTTAATTTAAAAACCTCCATGCTCTCACATAAAATTAGGAGAAATGCTAATGTTCTACCTTATGTTACCATAAATCGACAGTAAGCGATATAGTGTTATGTGACTAGTAGGCACTAGGACTTTAGACCTAATATCTACTAGTTATATAGTACTGTAGACCTATATAACTAGTAGATATGCTAAACAATTTTATAGAACTCAAAGATAGAGTGACTCCTTAAAAAATTCTAGTAAAAAATTTCCCAAAAAACATTTGATCACAGATTATTAATAATCCAATAATCCATAAATAGTATGAAAAGTATTTAAGGCTTCCCTTTGACAGGACCTTCAGCATTATTTTTATTGCGAAATAGCCAGTAAAGCCAGCAGCCAGCATTCCAACGATTAGAGGAAATACTTCTACTCCTAGAGAAAAGCCTGTATCAGAGGTCACCATTTTGAGAATATCAAGAACAGCAGCTCCTAAAATAGCAGGAATGGACAATAAAAAGGAGAAATCAGCAGCAAATTTTCTATTCAATCCTCTTGAAAGCCCAGCGGCAATTGTCATTCCTGAACGTGAAATACCTGGGAACATGGCAAGAGCCTGTGACGTACCAATAATTATTGAGTCCTTAATACCCATCTGCTCTATTCCTTTTGCTTTACTAACAACATGCTCTGAAAACCACAGGATGAGCCCCGTTATAATAAAGCTAATACCCAATAGGCTTCCACTTACAAAAAGGCTTTCAATAGCGTCATCGAACAGAAGACCTAAAATGACCATAGGAATTGTACCTAATATAATGAAAATGGGCAGTTTTGAGAAGGGATTTTTTATCATTTCCCAGATTCTATGTCTGTAAATTAAACAAACCGAAATAAGTGTTGCTATATGTAAAGCAATATCAAAGGTCATAGCGTCCTCATTAACCTTAAAAATCCTTTGTAATAATACAAGGTGACCTGAGCTACTTATTGGTAAAAACTCGGCAAGACCTTGCATTATACCTAGAATAAAAGCCTGAAATACATTCATGATTAATCCTCCTAAGTAAGCACATGCTTAAGTATATCTAATATTTTAACACAATATAAAGAATATTTAATAAAAACTTTTTAAAATGTGGTGCTACGCCTGCAATAAAAAGAATACAGTTTCTGTCATAAGTCTGGCATACATGATACCAGTTAGTGCCCACAAAATAGTTAATGCGAAAAAAGCATCCTTGCGAGTTGCCAGTATCCTTCCAGTTGTTATTGCAATTATTACAACAGCAAACAAAAACCAGAACTCCTCTGAAAACCCAAGCCCACTCCAGTTAGCCGCTTTTAGAAAGACTGCTGTATTAATTACAGTAGCAACGGTAACCCAACCCAAATATACGCTAAAGGGTATATGCACAAAAATTCTTTCCTTAAGTGATGTAGGATCTTTACCAATATCAAGGGCTTGATAAATCTGTATTAAGCTTATCAAAAGTACAATCATTATTATTAATGACAATGCCAGCTTTTCATAATGCCATGCAAAAATCCATAAAATATTCGCAATGCACGATATAATAAACCAATAGCCAATACTACATAC
>QKEK01000197.1 GCA_003251775.1 Clostridia bacterium
GAAAACCGATTATAACTCTCTTCCAGATAAGTTTGAGGCGGGCACAGGTAATATTGCTGATGCAATAGGTCTTGGTGCTGCCATTGATTATATGAACAAGCTTGGATTAGATCAAATCGAGCAAAGAGAGAGAAAACTAACCCAATATGCTATGGAGCGTATTTCTTGCCTACCAGACACATTTGTTTTTGGTAATGCCGTTGATAAAACTAGCGTAATTTCTTTTATTATGAAAAACATTTCACCTGTTAGCATAGCAAAATACTTAGATCAGAAGGGAATTGCTATAAGAGCGGGTCACCACTGTGCTCAGCCAGCACTTAGGCACTTTGGTGTCGATAGCACAGCTAGAGTATCACTGGGCTTGTATAATACTAAAAATGAAATTGATATACTAATAGCAAATCTGATTAGTATACATAAAAACAGTGTATAACTATTAGCTCAGCAGAATGCGTACAAAAGCAAAGCATGTAAAACTGCACAACTTGCATACTGTAAATCATGCATTACTGTAGAACATGTATTACTGTAGAACATGTATTACTGTAGAACATGTATCACTTCAAAAGGCTTGCCATATATTACAGCTTGAAAAGGCTTTCAGAATTATGTTAACATAATATCATATTCGGTAGAGGTGGTGAGGTCTTGCAAAAGAAAAAGTATTATGAATTACAAAAGATAGTTACTACACTTAAGGGTCTTAACCCTATATCTAAAAGGATAATGTTAATAGGGTTTAAGCTTTCAGTACTTGCCTTCTGTCTAGGAACTGGAGTCATAATTTACCTCCATCAAAGCAGCAGTCTTAATATCGATCTGATTAAGAGCTTTGAGACTCTTACCCGTTCTGTTTGCGGGTTGACTGCTGAATTTATATTAGTGCCAATTATATATGACTATATTAGAAGCTAGTCGTATTGAACCATAACAATTTACAACCTTTCAGTAATAAAGTAAGTATTTAACCTTACCACCAAGACGCAGCACAAGCTGCGTTTTTTTTAGTTCAACGGCAGTAACAGCTTAAACTCAGTACCTTCTCCCTGCTTACTTCTTACCTTAATTTTCCCATTGTGACTTAGTATAATAATTCTTGCAATAGCAAGTCCCAAACCATGACCGCCTGTTTCTTTATTTCTCGCTCTATCAGAACGATAGAAGCGGTCGAATATTTTTGGCAAATCCTCACTACTGATACCCTCTCCAGTATCCTTTATTAAAATAGCACAGTTCCCCTCTTCTAAGGTAACTGACACAAATATGTCCTTCCCTTCGGGAGTATATTTCACTGCGTTATCAAGAAATATTCTTAATGCCTGTTTTATTTGTGCCTTATCAGCGGTTATTTTTACATTACCATGAATATTTCCTATAACCCTGTGCTTTTGGGCAATCATCTGAGTCTGCTTTATTAACTCATTAACTAATTCCATTATATTAAAGGTTTCCTTTTGTAGTACTAACGTTTTCTTGTCATTTCTAGCTATGAATAAAAGCTTTTGTACCAGCTCCTGCATGTTTTTTGTCTCATTTTTTATGGCTTCTATAGACTCATTTAGTATTGCCTTGTCATCCTTGCCCCATCTATCAAGCATATTTGCATAGCCCTGTATAACTGATATTGGTGTTCTTAGTTCGTGAGAAGCATCAGAGACAAATTGCTGTTGCTTAATGTATGCATCCTCAATTCTATCCATCATAGCATTAAAGGTTCTGGTAATATCCTTCAATTCATCCTTTGTGTCGGTGACATCTAGTCGGACATTTAAGTTGTTAACTGATATATCCTTGACCTTATCATTCATTTCCTGTATGGGGTAAAGTACTCTTTTTCCTGCCTGAGAGCTTTTTATTCCTGTCATTACCAAAATAAAAAAATTAGTAAGCAAAAGTATTGATGCAAACAGTATCATTTGATTTAGAAAAGGGTTAATAAAATTGTAGGTTATAATATAATACTTAGCATCTTCATAGAATCTAACTCTATAAACTGCAAAATAAAACTCACCATCAAAGTGTGTAAATGGAACCCAATAATTGTAGCTTTCATTTATAAATGAATTATTTGAAGCATCGACAAGTAGCTTTTGCTCATCATAAATGTTTAAAGCAATACCCTTTTCTACCGCTGTACTTATTATTTCAGTGTTTGAAATATTAGGCTTTTTAATTAATTCTGCATAAGAATCGTTATCTGCTTCCCAAACTGCACTTAGGTTAATTCCACCAATAATTAGTATAACAATAATAGAACCCATTATTAATGAAAAGAAGAACAGCCTTAGATATACCATTGATATTCTGAAGCTAATAGAAAAACGAATCCGCTTTAATACGGTTGACCCAATCTTTACTGGTACAAAAATGATACCACGTATGAGCTGGTATACAACCCTAAACAGCATTTTGAATATCCATTCAATTCCTAATGTAAATACATTCTTATTTGTTTTCATACTTAAATGTATACCCTACTCCTCTAACAGTGTGTATGTAGCTCTCATTGTACTTTTGGTCAATTTTAGAGCGGAGATACCTAATATATACATCTGTTATGTTTGTGTCTCCAATGAAATCATAGCCCCAAACACTTTCTATAATCCTTTCTCTGGTCAGTACTATGCCTTTGTTCTCCATCATGTATTCAAGCAATTCAAACTCCTTTTTTGAGAGTGAGATGTTTTCATCCTTAAAAAATACAGCATATTCTGACTTGATTAGCTTAAGGTTACCAATAATTATTGTGTCCTTTGGGTTGACCTGAACGCCATTGCTATTACTGTTTCCATTTCTGGCACGCTTCAATGCCACTCTTATTCTTGCCAATAGCTCCTCTATTGCAAAAGGCTTAGTCATATAATCATCGGCTCCGATATCAAGCCCCATTACCTTGTCTGATATGTCATCCTTTGCTGTAAGCATAATAACAGGGACATCTGATTCCTTCCTTATTCTTCTGCATACCTCAATTCCACTTAGCCCTGGTAGCATTAAATCTAGTATTATTAGGTCCACATCAGGCTGTATTCCTTTTGTAAAGCCATCTCTGCCATCATGCACAGCCTCAACCTCATATCCCTCATGCTTAAGCTCAAGCTCTAAAAAACGAGCAATTTTTACTTCATCTTCAACAATTAATATCTTCTGAGCCATTTATTTCACCCCTATACTCATTGCTAATTTATAATCCGTTATTTTATGAATAACTCTGATTACAGTAATTTTATTTATATAATTAATCTTTTTGTGTTGATACATATTTATACAAAATTATACTT
>QKEK01000307.1 GCA_003251775.1 Clostridia bacterium
GTATTGATTTAGCAGAATCAGGAAGACAAAAGATAGAATGGGTTAAGAAGAATATGCCATTATTAAGGGGATTAGAAGAGGATTTCGTAAAAACCAAGCCCTTTAAGGGAGTAAGGGTATCATTATCAGTGCATCTTGAAGCTAAAACAGCGTATCTGTGTAAGGTGCTGGCGGCTGGTGGTGCTGAGATGGCAATAACAGGTAGTAATCCGTTGTCGACACAGGATGACGTTGCCGCAGCACTTGTTGCCGATGGATTAAAGGTGTTTGCATGGTACAATTGTACCTCTGAGGAATATGAAAGGCATATTGAAGCGGCTTTATCACATGGACCAAATGTTATAATAGATGATGGGGGCGATTTGCTCCATATGATGCACACAAAGCTAAAACACCTTCTACCTAATGTTATTGGAGGCTGTGAGGAAACAACAACTGGGGTTATCAGGTTAAAGGCAATGGAGCAGGAGGGTGTACTTCAATTTCCAATGGTAGCTGTAAATAATGCTTTTTGTAAATATTTATTTGATAATAGGTATGGCACAGGGCAATCTGTGTGGGATGGCATAAATAGAACCACTAATCTGATTGTTGCAGGTAAAACCGTTGTGGTGGCTGGATATGGATGGTGTGGAAAAGGTGTAGCTATGAGAGCAAAGGGGTTAGGAGCACAGGTTATAGTAACAGAGATTGACCCGATAAAGGCTACTGAAGCAGTAATGGACGGCTTTACAGTTATGAAGATGATAGATGCATCAAGGGTTGGAGATATTTTTGTTACTGTAACAGGGTGTGAAAAGGTTATCTCAAAGCAGGATTTTGAGGTGATGAAGGATGGAGCTGTTCTTTCCAATGCAGGTCACTTCAATGTTGAAATAAATATTCCTGAATTAGAGAAAATGGCTATCGAGATAGCACAACAGCGACAAAACATTATGGGGTATAAGATGGCTGATGGCAGATGGATAAATGTTCTGGCAGAAGGAAGATTAGTAAATCTGGCTGCTGGAGATGGGCATCCAGCAGAAATTATGGATATGAGCTTTGCATTACAGGCTCTAAGTGCCAAGTATATAGTAGAAAACCATAAATCGCTGGGCAAGGCTGTAATAGATGTGCCTAGCGAAATTGATGAGCATGTTGCCTGCATGAAGCTATCAAGCTGGGGGATAGAAATTGATAGCCTGACTGACGAGCAGAAAAAATACTTATGCTCTTGGAATGTATAAGAGTATATTGATGCATAAGTATGTAGCAACGCAAAAAGCTAGTATAAAGCTTAAAAATAGAGGAATGAAATAGTAAAATTAATGTAAATCTAGGGGGGGAAGCAGGAATGGAGAAGGAAATTCTAAATATGGAGGAAGCAGCCTCTCTGTTTGAAGTAAGTGTAAAGACCTTCATAAAATTTCTAAAGGAAGAGGATGTACCTGCACGTAAGATAGGAAGGGAATGGAGATTCTCAAGAAGGGCTTTGATAGAATGGCTTTCAGCAGGAAGCTCACAAAGATATTCCGCAAGTGAGGTTGATCCAAGACAATACTTTGATAAGATAGCCTCTAAATGGGAGGAAATTAGCTCTGATTTATATGATCGCCTAATTATAGATAATTTAATTCAATCTGATATACTGAACGATAAGAGTAAGGTTTTGGATTTTGGCTCAGGAGAAGGTTATCTTAGCAGAAATATAGCTAGTTTTGTGTCAGAGGTGATCGCGGTTGATGCTTCTCCTGGAATGCTGATACAATTACAGCAAAAGGCTCATGCTCAGGGTATACAGAATATTACTGTTATAAGGAATGATGAGTCTGAAATACCACTTGAGTCTGAAGAAATTGATACAATTTGCTGCTCAATGGTGTTGCATCATATTGCTAAGCCTCAAATGGTAATGAAGGAATTTGCAAGGGTATTAAAATCCAATGGAACTCTTTTTATAGCAGATTATCTGACACATAATGATGAGCAGATGAAGGAAGAATTATTCGACATATGGATGGGCTTTGACCAGAAGGAAATAGAAAACTGGTTGTTACAAACAGGCTTTAGGATAAACAAAAGTATTATAGAAAATGTCTGTGGTGATAAGCAAATTTTTATGCTTTATGCAGAGAAAATCTAGAGTTGAGATTTATAAAGGTCGCAATACAGCTAGCTTATTCAAACTCATAATTATTTTAAAAATAGGAGGTAAAGAATAAATGGATAATATACTGATAAAAGACATAGATGTACTAGTGGAGAGTGGAGTTGTTATAAAAGGCATCAATATTATCGTTGAAGATGGTATATTTAAATGCATTGGGACTGCGGAAGAGATTCTTAAAAATAAAGGACTTGATATTGGTAGCTGTAAGTTTGATACAGTAATTGATGGGAAAAACAGGTTTGCTATGCCAGGTCTTGTTAACGCACATTCTCATGCTGCAATGGTATTATTCAGGGGATTTGCGGATGATATGAGCCTTGAAAGCTGGCTTTTTGATAATATATTGCCTGCTGAAGCAAGGCTCAAAGGGGAGGATATATACTGGGGTACCTCATTGGCTATTTGTGAGATGATAAAATCAGGCACAACCGCATTTGCAGATATGTACTTGCAAATGGACCATGTAGCTAGGGCAGTGCATGAAGCTGGGATAAGAGCAAATTTAGCAAAGGACTCACTGGTTCAAGGGAAAAAGCAGAACACCAAGACATTGGACAAGGATAGTGTACTTGAATATTATAAAAAGTGGCACAATAAGGATAACGGTAGAATAAAGGTGTTTTTAGAAATTCATTCTGTCTATTTGTATGATGAGCCATCCTTGATGGAAGCTGCGGCTTTTGCAAAGGAGCTTGGAACGGGTGCACATATTCATATACTAGAGACCTTGACAGAGAAGCAGACAAGCCTTGACAAATATGGTATCAATCCAATTGAAGAGTCAATTAAATGTGGAATATTTGATGTGCCTACTATAGCTGCACATTGTGTACACTTGACTGACGAGGATATTCAAAAGCTAAAGCAATATAATGTGACAGCAGTACATAATCCATCAAGTAATTTGAAGCTAGGAAGTGGGATAGCACGCATACCAGATATGCTAAAGGCTGGTGTCAATGTAGCGTTGGGTACTGATGGAGCAGGTAGCAACAACAATCTGGACATGTTTGAGGAAATGCATTTGGCTGGATTACTGCATAAGGGTTATAATATGAATGCAGAGCTTGTAAAGGCAGACGAGGTAATTCAGATGGCTACAGTTAATGGAGCAAGAGCCTTAGGCTTTAA
>QKEK01000154.1 GCA_003251775.1 Clostridia bacterium
TCATGATGTCTATACATTGTTCAATTTTCAAGGTTCAATGTCGCTTATATTGCACTTTTCAGTGTTGTTTTTCGTGTCTTGTCTCAAGCGACTTTTATATCTTAACATGGTCATTTACCTTTGTCAACACTTTTTTTAAAAAAATTATTTTAGGCTTAATTGTAAAAGTAAAATCCACCCCTGCAGCTCATAGGGGTGGATTTTACTTTAGCTGATACAAGGGGTGGATTTAAGTCTTACAAACTAAATTTGTTATACCTTATTTTACATTTCACTCTATATTGTCGCTTTGCTCCTCTTCCTGAATATCATTATCCTCAGAGCTCTCTTCAAAGGGAATTCTGGCAATACTTACAACGCTTGTTTCTGAGTTAGTCCTCATTAATGTAACCCCTTGAGTCACCCTGCTTAAAATACTTATTTCATCAACCTTCATTCTTATAATTGTTCCATCATTACTAATAAGCATGATATCATCATCGTCCAGAACTAGCTTAGCTCCAACTAATTCACCTGTCTTCTCGGTTACCTTGTAAGTCCTTACTCCCTTTCCACCTCTTGATTGAACCTTATATTCCTCAAGGTCAGTACGCTTACCGAAGCCATTAGCCGTTACAACTAGGACGGTGGTGTCATCCATAAACTGTAGCATGCTTATTACTTCATCATTTTCATCTAATCTTATTCCGATAACACCCTGTGATACTCTCCCCATAGGGCGACAATCCTTTTCGCTAAAGCGTATTGACATTCCTTCTTTGGTTATTAGCATTATATCCTGTGTTCCATCGGTTAGGCGAACTTCGATTAATTCGTCTCCATCCCTAAGAGTAACAGCGGCTAAACCACCCTTTCTTATGTTAGAGTAGTATTTTAACGCTGTCTTTTTCACAAACCCATTTTTTGTACCCATCATCAGATACATACCTTCTTCAAATTCCTTTATTGGTATTACAGCACTAACCTTTTCATCCCCATCTAGCTGTAATAAATTAACAATAGCAGTGCCACGAGCCTGACGTCCTGCCTCGGGAATCTGATAAGCCTTAAGCTCATATACCTTACCCTTATTAGTAAAGAATAAAAGATTATCGTGGGTTGAGGTAATGTAAATGTTTTCGACAAAATCATCTTCTCTGGTGCTTAGTCCAGTGATACCCTTACCTCCCCTACGCTGACTCTTATATGTATCAGCAGGAAGACGTTTAATATATCCATAATGAGTAAGAGTAACAACTATGTCCTGCTCATCTATAAGATCCTCAATGTCTATTTCCGATTCATCAATCTCTATCCTAGTCCTTCTTTCGTCGCCAAACTTGTTTTTAATCTCTAATAATTCATCCTTAACTATGCCAAGAACAAGGTGTTCATTTGCCAAAACCTCACTATAATAGGCAATCTTTTTTAGTAATTCTTGATACTCGTTCTCTAGCTTTTCTCTTTCTAATCCAGTGAGTCTACCCAGACGCATGTCAACGATTGCTTGTGCCTGCTTCTCGCTTAGTGAAAACCTCTCCATAAGGTTTTCCTTTGCTATTGACTCGTTTTTTGAATTCCTAATGATATTAATTACATCATCTAGATTATCTAAGGCTATCTTTAATCCTTCTAGAATATGAGCCCTAGCCTTTGCCTTATCTAATTCAAAATTTGTTCTTCTGCGAATAATATCTGACTGATGATTTATATAATATCTAATGGTTTGTTGCAAATTCACAATTTTTGGTTCAAACTTTTTGTCCTCGCTTTGAACAAGTGCTACCATATTTACATTAAAAGCATCCTGTAGCTGTGTGTTTTTATATAGCTGATTGAGAATAACATTTGCATTTGCATCCTTTTTCAGCTCTATAACAATTCTCATACCAGTACGGTCTGATTCATCACGCAAATCTGATATGCCCTCGATACGCTTTTCCTTTACAAGTAAAGCAATCTTTTCCACTAATCTTGCCTTATTAACCTGATACGGTAGCTCAGTAACTACAATTCTTTGTTTGTTACTGCTCATTTGTTCAATATCCGTTACTGCTCTTACTACTATCCTGCCTCTACCAGTTGAGTAAGCATCCCAAATACCTCTGGTGCCAATAATAGTTCCTCCAGTAGGGAAATCTGGTGCCTTGATAAATTTCATAAGCTCTTCTAGTGAAATATCTGGGTTATCTATTGTTTGCACAATGCCGTTTATTACCTCAGTAAGGTTTTGTGGAGGTATATTGGTAGCCATACCGACAGCAATACCAGATGAGCCATTAACAAGAAGATTGGGAAATCTTGAGGGTAATACCATCGGCTCTATTTCGTGATCATCAAAATTTGGCTTGAAGTCGACTGTATCCTTATTAATGTCTCTTAGCATTTCATTTGAAATCTTAGCAAGCCTTGCTTCTGTATATCTCATTGCAGCAGGAGAGTCACCGTCTACTGACCCGAAGTTACCATGTCCGTCTACAAGCATATATCTAAGAGAAAAATCTTGAGCCATTCTTACCATGCTCTCATAGACTGCGGCATCTCCATGTGGATGAAACTTACCCAGAACCTCACCGACAGTAGTAGCACACTTTCTATGTGCCTTATCTGGAGTAAAGCCAAGTAGACTCATAGCATATAGGATTCTTCTATGTACAGGCTTAAGACCATCACGCACATCAGGAAGTGCACGGTCCACAATTACGCTCATTGCATAATCTATAAAGGATTTTTTCATCTCTGATTCAATATCTACAGGAATTAGCTTTTGCTCTATCTCCTTAATATTGTCCTGATTATTATTAATATCTGCCATTTAATTTACCTCATTTCCAGAATTTGTTTGTACATGGCTAGCTTGTCCATTATTAACGTTGCTTATATAATATCATAAATAACAAATAGCTTTTTATTTAAGTTTCATTTTAATAACGTAATCTCCCATATAATATTTTAATAAAGTTTTTTAAATCTGTCTACTTTATTTTTCATTCAAGCTTTTTCGTTGTTTCATATTTATATAAAATCATATACTATCATTCTGCTTAACTGTTCAAGTGTGAATATAAACCTCCATACTGGAAACTCTATATATAGATTCTTTTTTGGAGATGATATTACTATGAAATTTAGGAGCATAAAAAAGCCCTTACTTTTAGACAAAGTAAAAAGTAAAAAAGCTTTACGCACTGATAAAGCTAATATATACACGGATAGTACTCTCATTGATAATGATATAATCTCTAATGTAATAGAAATTAATGCTTCGGCTCTAAAAGAGATATTTTCTGATTGCTCTGA
>QKEK01000160.1 GCA_003251775.1 Clostridia bacterium
CAGAATTACCATGACTTCCGCCGTCACCAGCTATTTCTGCTATTTCACGAAGGAACATTTCATTAGCCTTAATCTCTCTTAAGCTCTTCTGTACCTTTTCTATAATACCCGTCTTTGTCTCCCTGTTTTCCACCTTAATTCTTATAGGTACTGTGTTTAGGAAGCATCCCAAAACCTTCTCTGCGTCCTCAATTGCATTCCTGTCATGCGATACTACACCAGTAACAATGTCGGTTTCTGTAGTGAGTATACTCAATAGGTATATATGTGCAGCAAGGCATATCTCCTTTATATTACTTTTATAGGCTTTTGCCTTTGCTTCAAGTGCCTTTAAAAGCTCAGAGTCAAGCGAACTTTTAAGTATTCTGCTTCCATTAATATCCCTAAGCCTTTTATTTGAAATATTAAAGGGTAGCTTATTTCTATTGTAGCCTGCAAGCTTTTCTCTCCAGAAGCCTTGTATGTCCTCGGAGCTCTTACGTCCCAAGCCTAAAGCTACGTATTCCTTATATGAGCTTTTCAGCATACTTATTTGTATCTCTTCACCTGAAAGCATTTTGTTGTATATATCAAAAAGCTCACTCATAAGACTGGCAATACTCCAGCCATCTAGTATTGCATGTTGACAAGAAAGCACAAAGCAGTAATTATTGGTATCCAGCTTAAATGAATACAACCTCCATAGTAAATCATTGTGCATCTTATATTTGTTCTCTAGGTCAGCCTCTAAGCAGTTGTATATTTCTTTCTTTTGCCCCTCTTTACTTAGCTGTGTTAAATCCTTGGTTAAAAGCTCAGGCACAATACCGCTATTAATTCCATGCACTATCTGTATAGCCTCACCGAATTGCTCCAGATTAAAGGTGGTTCTTAGTATCTGGTGCTTATTAGCTAGTGCCTTCAATGCCCTATTAAAGGTGCCAAGAGCAAAATTGTCCATCTTAACTACATAGGGAAATTGGTCATGGTAAATGGGTTGGTCAGGCATTAGCCTAGAGAAGAATACCATTCCCTGCTGGATTGAGCTTAATGGATAAAAGTCATCATACCCTGAAGGTAGCTTTGCTACAAGCTCATTGTTCTCAGTAATCCTTTTCTTTAATCCTTCAATCTCATTTAAGCCGTTCTTTAGTATCTCATTAATATCACTAATACCTGATGAGCTAATATACTCTCCCAATTCTCTGACTGTTTGATTTACATATATATCCTTTACTAAGATATTTACTTCTAAAATCCTGTTAACCTTGTTTAGTAGGGTGATAGCCTTTATTGAATCCCCACCATGGTTAAAGAAGTTAGTATTTCTCCCTGCCTTTTCTATACCCAATACCTCTTGCCATATCTCCACAAGCTTTTCCTCTGCTTCATTTGTAGGTGGCTCATATATTTCATCCACCTGACTATGCTCCTGTGGGTTGGGCAAGGCTTTTCTATCCAGCTTATTATTTGAGTTCAAAGGAACTCTATCTATTTTGATAAAATACGCCGGAAGCATATAGGTTGGTAATGCTGTAGACAAATGACTCTTTAGCTCAGAAACAGCCACCTCATTTTGTACTACATAATATAGGCAGATATACTTATCCCCATTTTTATTCCCATTTCCATCCTCGTTTACTAAAGCTATAGCCTCTATTACAGCTTCATGCTTCAAGGCTACTGCCTCTATTTCTCCTAGCTCTATTCTGTGTCCCCTTATCTTTACCTGATGATCCATTCTGCCAAGGTACTCCATATCACCACTATGCAATAGCTTTGCCAAATCTCCTGAGCGATATAGTCTTTCCTCTGGCTTATATGGGTTTTGCACAAATTTTTGTGCCGTTAATTCATCTCTATTTAAGTATCCACGTCCTACCCCTTCACCTCCGACGCATAGCTCTCCCACTGCACCAATTGGCATTAGCCTTAGCCTTTTATCCATTACGTACGTCGCTAGTGTTGGGATTGGCTTACCTATATTGCTTATACCTTTTTCTATCTCTACCTCTGTGATTTCCTTATATGTAACATGAACCGTTGTTTCGGTTATCCCATACATATTAATCAGGCTAGTTTCTGGATATTTTTGCTTCCATTCTTTTAGCATGCTTGGCTTTAGTGCCTCACCACCGAAAATGACATAATTTATATAAAGCCTTTCATTACTACTCTGTACATCAATCAACGCATTGTTACTGCTTGATTCATTACTAATCTGTATTGTACCATCACCATGCAACTCTTCATTCATAAGACCGTAAAACGCCGTAGGTGTCTGATTAAGTACTGTCACCTTGTTTTTCTTTAATAGCTTTAAGAACTCTCTAGGGTCGTATGCTACTGTTTTTGGCACTATTACAAGCTTACCTCCATACAGCAATGCACCGTACATCTCCCATACTGAAAAATCAAAGCAGAAGGAATGGAACATTGTCCATACATCCCTCTCACTAAAATTAAACTGGAATTTGTCGTTAAAGAGTAGCCTGACAACATTCCTATGCTCTATCATTGCCCCCTTTGCCTTACCAGTTGTGCCTGATGTATAAATTATATATGCTAAATCCGACGGCTTATTAATATTTTTTGGGTTTATGTCCACGTCAGCATATGTTTCTGATTTAGCTAAATCAAGAATTTCAATTCTATTAGTTAAGGCGTCTGAGCTAAGCTTATCAGCTAGTTCAGCTCTTGTGAGCAAAATACTCGTCCCACTATCCTCGAGCATATAGCTAATTCTATCGGCTGGGTAGTCTTTGTCTATTGGCAAATACGCTCCCCCTGCCTTTAACACCGCGAGCATCCCTACAATCATTTCAATTGAGCGTTCTACCATTATTGCAACTACGCTGTCTGGCTTAACCCCCATTGTCTTTAGCTTTCCTGCTAATTGATTTGCCTTTTTATTTAATTCCTTATATGTTATTTGCCCTTCCTCATATGTACAGGCTATATTATCAGGTGCTTTTTCTGCCTGCTCTTCAAATAGCTTATGTATGGTCATATCCTTTGGATATGATACATCAACATCATTAAAATCAGAAAGAATACCAGTCTTATCAGTCTCAGCTAGCATCTCCACATCTGATAATGCTATGTTAGGGTTGTTTATTATAGCCTCCAAGGCATTTGTATAATGCCTTACTATTTGCTCTATAAAGCCCTTATAGTATAGGTCATCGTTATATTCTACCTTAAGCCTCAGCTCATTTTCGATTAAAGAAAATGAGAATACTGTATCATAACAAGCCTCTGACAGCTTATTAACATCATGTATTTGCTCTAAAAGCAT
>QKEK01000146.1 GCA_003251775.1 Clostridia bacterium
AAGTTCTCACAATAAAAAACTTCCGTCTCCTGTCTTTAAAACAAGGGACGAAAGTCAAATCTCGTGGTACCACCCTAATTGTCAAACGACTTGCTAGTGCTACTATACATAACTGCTTTTTTATTGAAATAATTATTATGAATTAAATTCAACATTAAAGCAACACACTAATTATCATCTAACCACTTTATCCATTAACGCTGGTGCACGTATAGGGCTACTCATACAAAGCATCTAACCTGCCTTACATAACTCACCGAATAAACTCCTGAGTGTTCTTTCATAAGCCTTTATCTAAAAGCACTTCCAGTCACGGTGCTTCATCCCTGAAGATAGTCTCCTATTACTCGTCTCATTCATAGTATTTATCATATTTATTCCACTATGCCTACGGCTCAAACAATCACCGTCAGCCTAACCTCTAAATACTCTATACCTTTAGACTATGTATTATATCACCAATAATCGGGTCTATACAAATGGTAGCTATAATGATAGCTAGCCACAACCCATAGTTAATATTTTATATGTTGGTGAGCATGTTGTCAATGGTCAATGAAAAATCTTTTAAATCAAATTGCGTTGTCAGTGTTTCATTTTTTAAGTTTCTTTGTGCGAATATCTGTACAGCTACCTACAAAATCCTCTCTCGTGCATTTGTTTATTCTTATATATTTATCACTTCCTTTTATATTCTTATTCTGTATATAGAAATCAGCACCCTGCATTGCCGACGCTATCAAAGATGCGAACAACGTTAGAATTATGCAAACTCTATAATTTAGACTTCCTTTACCCTATAATGATATTTGTAAGCTTCTTTAAAACCAACCTTTCTATATAAATTAAATGCGGGATTATTATTTAACATAACCTGCAAATACACCTTCTTAGCTCCTTGTTCCTTTCCTATAATAAGCATTTTACGTAGCAATTGTGTACCATACCCGCAATTCCTATACTCTTCTTTAACGGCAATATCATACAACCCAAAATAATCATTTTCAACAACACCCCTACCGCAAGCGATTACTTCTTCATTTTTTACTAATGAAGTGTAAAAACTATAATGAATTACATTTCGCATCATTTTCTTGTATATTTTTCTATTATTATTGTCAAGCTGATTAATTTTGCAATAACCATCGTACCACGTGTCATTGTAATAGAATTCTGTTATGAATGATTCTATATTTGGTTTAGTTATATTACTTAAATCACTGGTTTGCACGCTTGACTCCCTAATGGTTTCGTATCCCCTTATTTCAAGTAATTTATCTAAATTATCAGGATATACAAATGGAGTGATTTTATAAGTAGTTCTGAGATTTCTACTTTTAAAAATAGTCTCACATTTCTCAATTTTTTCATTGATATTCTCAAAAGATTTGTATATTGGGTTTATGGAATTTGCTCTGTTTGTAAATCCATCAGCTAATTTTATTACCCAACCATCATATATAACTGTCTGTAACGAAGGCAATGCATTCATTGATAATTCTTCTAAAAACCTCATTAATACCACCTCATATTCTTTATTTACAGTCCAACGTAATTAAATGTTTACATAAGACTATTGCATAATTATACATGCTAATGTATAATTATGCAATAGTCTTATGTGTAACCTCTTCACTATCACAGTATTTTTTTAAATATTAATAACAGATCCAGTATTTTCCTGCAGAATTACTACAAACATGAATACAATTTAGGAATTTAACTGCACCACTCACTTCCCCGTGCTATGTAGTGTAGCTACTTATTCACTTAAATTATATCATCAATAGGATAGTTAATGACCTTCGCTGAAAATAAGTGTAGAAATTTATTTTAGTAGAGATATGCTAAATTTAAAAATCTATTTTCTGCTTTCATATTTTGTGATACAATAGACATGTTCAAGAACCTGCGAAATATTGATTTTAATGGGGTTTCATTGAATCTATCATATCACAAAAGGGGCGTTCTTGAAATTATTATTTGCCAAAACTATTGAATTTTCAATCTTCACAGCACATTTTTAATGTACGAAAGTTGATTTAATAGGTGTAATATTTATTCAAAGTAACGCAATATACTCTATATACATAATAAATAGGAGATTAAAATGCTTAAATCAGTTATTTTTGATATGGACGGTGTAATACTAGATAGTGAGCCTATACATTTAGAGGTTGACAAAATGGTATTGAAAGAGTGTGATTTTGACGCTACCGATGAAATTTTAATTAAGTACATTGGTATGTCTAATCCAGATATGTGGAAGGATTTAAAAAAGAAATACAGTTTAAAACCAAGTGTTGAGGAACTGCTTGAATTGCAGAAGAAACTAAAAATTAAAGTATATGAAGAAACAAAATTAGAAGCTATTAAGGGAATAAATGAGCTGTTAGACGATTTGGTGGAAAATAAGATTATGATAAGTTTAGCCTCTTCATCACCAAGATATTTTATTGAGGCGGTTCTAAATAAGCTACTAATTAGGGATTATTTTAAGTTTGTAATAAGTGGCGAAGAAGTAGAAAAAGGGAAGCCTTATCCTGATATTTTTTTAAAAACAGCAGAAAAACTAGGAATCAATCCCGAAGAATGTGTAGTTATTGAGGATTCTAAAAACGGAGTAAGGGCAGCAATTGCAGCAGGCATGAAATGTATAGGGTACAATAACCCTAATTCTGGAGCACAGGATTTGTCGGAAGCATCAGCTATAGTAAATACAATATGTGCTATTAGTTATAATTTTATAAAATATATTATTGGCAGTTAATTATTAATATTTTTCTATAATTTAAGGAGGCTTAGTTTTATGAAGTATTTGTTATGTGTATTTACCTTAACCTTAGTATGCTTATTCGTTTCATGTGATAGTTTGAATAAAAACAATGATATATCAACCGAAAATAAAATACAGGATATCCATCAGATAGATAATGAAGAGGATGATAAGGCAATTCTTTCATTGGCTAAATTATATTGTATGGCGTTAGACTCCTTTATGCCTATTGATGAGGCATTAAACAGTAATATGGAGTATATTTCTATTGATATTGAAACATTAGAAATAAATGATGAGGTAGCAAAAAACTATATAAAAGAATACTTTTCTAAATACAATGTCCCTGTAATTTTTGAATCATATGACTCATTGAAAGAACAAGGAAAAGTTAATGATATGAATTCTTTAGAAGGCATTCTTCTTAGTATAACAAAAAAAGAAATATCAGATAAAAAAGCAGTAATTGAAGGCTCAAAATACCGTTCTGGA
>QKEK01000176.1 GCA_003251775.1 Clostridia bacterium
ATCTTTGTATACAATTAGCCTTTCAATCAAGCATCTTTCATCATTATGGTACTGAGTATTTTTTATCTTGGATGTTTCTTCTTTAAATTTTTCCTGCCAATTAGTCAAGAGGGTACTGTATTTATCATATATCTCATTAATTTTAACCAAAGAAAAGGAGTCCTTCCCTTGGTCTATTATCTGAAAACCATTCCCTCATTAGTTAGCAGGGAAACCAAAGATTTTAAGTTTTCACCATACTGAACTGTATTTACAATTTTGAGCCTTTAAATCTCTTTTATCACGTTCTAATTGCTGTATTTTCGTCAATTTTCAGCATCCCTTATCTTCTGCATTTGGTATTTTCTCTCTTTATTTTTCGGCATTTTACTGAAATATTTGAACAGTAATTATTTAAACTATTCTACTGATACATTGGTATTTCGATAACGAATAGATTATTTGAACAAGATTAGAAGCACTTTGCTTCTAAAAATATGTAGTAGCGTACAAAAATCAGGATAATTTTTGATGCCAATTGAGCCAAGGATGGCGAATTTGGCATGTAGCTACGAAATATTTTTAGATGCTTAGTGCTTCTTATTGAAGTGAACAAATCTAGTAGTTATTGAAATAACCAATGTCTCATCTAAGTTAGGAAAAAGTAATGAGGTCTGATTAGTTACTAATTTTGCAAGATTTAAAAAATAAAATTGCAAAAACTATTGAAAAGTATTTCTGTACATGTTATAATTTCGTTAGATTAATTTAAAGGATGGGGTTATGACAAAGGGACAAATTGAAGCAAAAATTAGCGAAGCAGTTAGTAAATTCGAGATTGAATTTATGGGAAGAGGCCCTAAGCATATACGGTCGTATATTATACAAGATATAATACTTATAAGGCTAAAAGGCTTTTTGAGTCATTCGGAACAAAAGCTGTCAGAAAACAGCCAAGGTGTTGAGTTGCTAAAGAAGCTTAGAGGAATGCTGTTTGAAAGCTCACGTGACTATTTTGAAGCATTAATCAAAGAAGTAGTTGACGTAGAAATAATAAGCACACATTCAGATGTAAGTACTAAAACAGGTGAAAAAATCATTGTAATAACGTTAGCTGAAAATCTTGAAAATAGATTTGAAAAGTAAATAATAGGAAGACCAAAGGTAAGGTTTATAACCAGACACAGTGTAATCCAGTATTCAATTGACTTTAGATATACTAAAGCTATTTAATATTGGATTTTTTTATTGTGAGAACACAAGATTCTTAAGTTTCCCGCTATCAATAATGGCGTCAATAGCTTAGGGTACTTTGTATATAAAAAGTGTAAAGGAGATATTATATGAATGAAACAATAAAAAAGATGATTTTGCCAGATGAATTAATTAATATAATAGGCAAAGTTAATAGCATTAAAATACCAGAAAGTCGTAGCGAGCTTATCGAGCTAGCATTTGGAGGCGAGGGCAGCGATCTTTTCGAGGTTTCATATGATGTACCAGGAAAGGGACACATCGTTGAAGCTACAGTTGCAAGATGTAAAAACGGAGCTGTCATAAATTATACAGATACCTATCTCAGAAGACGTGATCCCGACTGTATGGTTATTGCTGATGATGGTGCATCTGATAAGCAAAGATATCAAGCAAAGTATGGGAGCGAATTTAGTCCATTGAGAAAAATGAGCTTTGATTGGTTAGCTGAACAAGAACTTATATTGATGCCTTTTATGGCTGGTGGCGAAGAATTAGGCTACCCTGTTCTTCTAGTAGCTCCTTCTAATGCTGGTTTTTTTGCAGGAGGACTTGCTGACCTACAGGGCTTCATCCCTGCAAGCCAGTTAAATGAAGGCTTTAAACCAAAAGCTATTATTTATCTTGCTCCTATATTTAGACACACTCATTTTAATGGGAAACAGGTTGTAGTTCACAATAGACTTGATGATGTATATGAATTGTTTTCATATAACCTCTACCCTGGTCCTAGTGCAAAGAAGGGCGTTTACGGTGTTCTTTTGAATATAGGGGAGCAAGAAGGATGGGTAACTGCACATGGCTCAACTGTTATGGTAATTACTCCTTATGAAAATGTTATTACAATCATGCACGAAGGAGCAAGCGGAGGTGGAAAAAGCGAAATGACCGAGCAGCTCCATAGAGAGCTTGATGGCAGAATTTTGATTGGAAAAAACCTAGTTACATCAGAAAAAATACATCTTGAGCTTAAAGAAACCTGTGATTTAAAGCCTGTAACCGATGACATGGCTTTGTGTCATCCTAAATTGCAGAATGATAGCAAAAAATTAGTAGTTATGGATGCTGAATACGGCTGGTTTTTAAGAACAGATCATATAAAAAAATATGGAACAGATCCATACCTCGAAAGCATGTGTATTCATCCAGAAGAGCCCTTGATTTTTCTAAATTATGATGTAGCTCCAGGCTCTACTTGCTTGCTTTGGGAACATGCAATTGATGAACCAGGTAAAACCTGCCCTAATCCTAGGGTTATAATGCCCAGAAAATTTGTTCCTAACATAGTTAGTGAGCCTGTTGAGGTTGATGTTAGAAGCTTTGGAGTACGCACGCCCCCCTGCACTAAGGAAACTCCCACATACGGTATTATAGGCTTATTTCATATTCTTCCGCCGGCTCTTGCATGGCTATGGAGATTAGTAGCACCTAGAGGATATGATAATCCTAGCGTTACCGACACCGAGGGCATGAGTAGTGAGGGCGTTGGCTCATACTGGCCATTTGCAACAGGTAAAATGGTAGACCAAGCAAATTTACTTCTTAAGCAGATAATAGAAACCTCTAACACAAGATATATCTTAGTTCCAAACCAACATATAGGAGCTTATAAGGTTGGCTTTATGCCACAGTGGATTGCAAGAGAATATCTTGCTCGTCGTGGTAGTGCTAGATTTAACCAACAGCAACTTATTGAATCAAGATGTTCACTTTTGGGTTACTCTTTAAGTAGTATAAAAATAGACGGTACTTTCTTGCAAAAGGATTTGTTAGAAACTAATAAACAACCAGAAATAGGCAATGAGGCTTACGACAAGGGTGCAAATATACTTACCGATTTCTTTATAAAGCAGCTAGAAAGGTTTTTAACTCCAGATCTTGATCCACTCGGTAGAAAGATCATTGAGTGTTGCATAAACGGTGGCTCAGTTGAGGATTATATGAAATTTCTGCCCATGAAATTTTAACAAGGAGATATTTCCGAAATGATAAAAAAGCCGAAAAAAGTACTTAATCCTCCTTCTAAAATAGGAATTATTGGGGGAGGACAGCTAGGAAGAATGATATGTATTGAAGCTAAGAGAATGGGGTATCACGTAATAATACTAGACCCCACTCCTTCTTCTTCGGCTTCACAGGTAGCAGACGAACAAATAGTGGCTTCGTTTGATGACAAAAAATATATTGAAAGTCTTGCTAATATATGTGACGTTATAACTTATGAATTTGAGCATATAGATGCAACTATTTTAATAGAGTTAGAGGCTAAGGGCTATAAAATTTACCCATCTGGTAATACATTAAAGAAGATTCAAGATAAATTCATTCAGAAAACTATGCTTAAGGATGCTAGCTTACAGGTCGCTGATTTTGTCTTTATAAATGCTGATACTGATTTTGATATGGTTGTTAATATAATTGGTCTACCTTTTATGCTAAAAACCTGCCAAGGTGGATATGATGGAAAAGGTAATTGTATAATAAAAAACAAGAATGACTATGAGTATTATTATGAAATATTAAAAGATTATAGATTAATGGGAGAAAGGCTTATTGATTTTGAACGTGAATTATCTATAATTGTTGCACGAGACTTGAATAATAATTACGCTTATTATCCTATAGTTGAAAATGCTCATAAGCATAGTATTCTTCATTTTACCAAATCACCAGCCCTAGTTGATGCTAAAATAGAAAGTAAGATTAAATCAATGGCAAAAGCAATTGTAGATGTTTTGGATGATTATGGTGTTTTTTGCGTTGAGTTCTTTCTTACAAGTAATGGAGAGGTCTATATTAATGAAATAGCACCTCGTCCTCACAATTCTGGGCATTATACAATTGAGGCTTGCTCTACATCACAATTTGAACAGCTAGTAAGAATAATAACAGGAATGCCTTTAGGATCTACAAAGCAGAATTTTCCATGTGTTATGGCAAATATTTTAGGAAATGGTTCTGTTGAAAAGCGGTATAGTATTGAAGGAATAGACGAAGTTTTGAGTGAAGATGATCTGTATCTTCATTTATATGGTAAAGGTACAACTAAAGATATGAAAAAGATGGGACACCTATCTGTTTTAAGTAACTCTATTGAGGTAGCCGAGGAAAAAGCACTAAAAGCGATAGAAAAACTTATTATAAAACCAATGTGAGGAGGGGTTATATGGATATATCAAACGAATCTAGTGCTAAACAACTTAAAGTAGGGATAATAATGGGAAGTGATTCCGATTATAACGTGATGTGTGAAGCCGCAAAACTGCTTAATGAGTTGGAAATAGAGCATGAAATAAGTGTTGTCTCAGCACACAGAACTCCAAATAAGATGTATAATTATGCATATGAGGCAGAAAAAAGGGGTATATATGTTATTATAGCTGGAGCAGGGGGGTCTGCTCACTTACCAGGTATGGTTGCCTCTTTGACTAATTTACCTGTCATAGGTGTACCAATTAGACTTAGTAATTTAGATGGTTTAGATTCTTTGTTATCTATTGTACAGATGCCTGCAGGTGTTCCCGTGGCTACAGTTGCAATAAATGGTGGTGCAGCGGCTGGACTTCTTGCCGCGAAAATGCTGGGTGTTGCAAGTAAGCAGATACAGCAAAGAGTGGCTACATATATGAATAAAATAGACAATTAGAATTAAATATATTAAAATACAATTATTTTATAATTATTAGTGGAGAGATTAAGTTGAAAAAAAGTAATCTGAGACAAGAATTGTTAAATAAGGACCTGATACTTTATAAGCCTAATAAGTGGAGATTAAACTTCCCTACTCGAGATTATACAGTAAGAATAGAAGATTTTATTCCTGCTTTATCTGGTGCTATTGGTAAGGTAGCGTTGGTAGCTGCTTTTGCTGTAGCTTGGGTTACGGGCTTTAACATCTCGGATCCCTCATTTGTAACAGAAAATGTAAGACTGGAAGTTATTTTAGGTGGTTTTCTGACAATCCTGTTTTGTGGCATACTAAACCCTTATATAGGACCACCTGGGACTCTTGCTCCACTAATCTCGATAGTTCCCATTATGGCGATGTCTGGTGTGCATCCTTTACCTCTGGGTCTATTAATAGGTATAATAGGTCTATTAATTTCCTCATTTAAATATTTTAGTAAAATTGTATATATCAATGGCCCTGGGACAAAGGCTGGTGTTATACTTCTCTTTGGGTTTCTTGGTATAAACAGTTCTCTGCAAAAGCTTAAGGACTGGACATATAGCAGTCAACCCGATCTATTTAATGTACTTTTAGTAGTAGGCTTAATATTTTTCATACTTTTAAATAAGTGTAAAGCAAGATGGCTTATAATTCCGACAATTGCCATAGTAGCCCTAGTAGTTTCATCATTTTTTGGTTTATATCCAAGCTTTAGAACAGGAATAGGACTACCTATACTTAGTCCTAATATTTGGTGGAATGAAAAGTGGGGAATTGGTTTTGGTTTGAACATTGAAAACTTTATAAAAGCTATACCATTTGCTTTACTTGCAGTAATAATGTGGCCTATAGATGCATTAGCCATAAAAACCATTCATGAAGAGTCTTTTCCTAAAGAAGCAAACAATGCAGTTTTTGATATGAATTCAACTTATTTTATTGTGTCTTTAAGAAATATTATAGGGACAATTTTAGGAGGGACACAAACAGCAGCAATTTGGAGAAGCTTTATGATTCCTCTTGGAATTGTAAGACGACCCATTGGAGCAAGTGCTTTTATTTTAGGTGTATTAGGTGTTTTATTTGGTATTTTAGGATATCCAATAGATATTGCAGTATTTCCTCCATTATTATGGCTAGTGCTTATTTTCGGAGTATATATTCCTCTTGTTGAGGTTGGTTTAAATACGGTAAAAAGCTCAGCTTCAGCTCAAATTGCAGCTTTATGTATAGTAGCTGGTATTGCCGTTAACCCAGTTTTGGGTTGGGTTACTTCTGTTTTTGTAGAAAACTTTGGAATTATTAAGGATATAAAAAGCAATAGAACAATAACCAAAAGAGATAGATATATTACTCTAGGACTAATAGTTGTCACAGTTACTACTTATATCGCAACATATAATTCTTAGAAATCAGAATCCTGATATTTATTTCTGATAATTTTTGATAACTTGTTATTTCTTGTAGTTTATGCAATTATAGAATTAAATTCTGACAATATGATATATTTTTTAAAAAGGAGAGTTGATATGGAACAGATAATAAATCAAATAAGCACAATTAATATTTTAAATCATTTATGGCTTACATTTATAATATTAATCACTATGGTACTAATTTCTCGTTCTGTTGTTGCTGGCACAAGATATTCATCTATATTAATTATTGTTATATTTGGATTGGCTATGGGCTTTATATTGGTACAAAGCGGAACTGACAATCCAGGTCTTGATGGATTTCCTATAGTGGGTCTTATAAGCAAAACAACAATTATTGCTTTAATTGTGTCATTTTTTGTGGGTGGACAGGAGCTTAAAAAAATTCTTTTTAAGCAGGATTGGAATTTGGATGATATAGTAGTTCAATCTGAGGATGAGGTTGTCCTAGGAACAAAACGGACTCAATTTGTCTATTTGGTTAGGGCATTCTTTTTATTGTTGGGAATTGAAGCAGTTAGCCGAGTGCTACTTAAGACTTCATCAGCTGACGAGCTATCCAATTCATATATATTAATTGGGTATATAGGTATTGTCGTTTCTATAATACTTATTGACCATAAAGCAAAGATTAATAATAAGCAGGCTTATATAGGTAAAGGCATTATTGAAATGGCAGTTATATTAACTGTCTTAATCCTATCCTATAATATATCTGTGCTAATTAAGCCCATTATTGGATTACCTCAGATCTTCTTTGCAATGATTCTTTCAGCATCTCTAGGCATGATTTTTTCAAACTGGCGTTTTGGTCCTACTGTACGTGCATTATTATTTGCAGGCGTTCCTGTAGTTTTAGCAGGAAATTTCCTAATTGGCGGTTCTAGAATTGGTGAAGCCTTTAAGATTAGTGGAATGACTTCTGTTATTGTGTATGGTTTTTTTGGTCAGATGTTTTGGATGTTTTCAGGTATTATTTTATTAATCCTCCTTGGGAAAGCAAATCATGTAAGAAATCTTGCACCGGGTATGGCAGGTGCACTATCACATGCAGGCTTAACAGGGGCTTGTACAGCGGGTGATTTAGGAAATGAAGCAGCCTCTAGAGCTCCAATAATGATTAATGTCCCATTCTTTGGACATATCTTTGTATTCTCAATTCTGGCTGCAAGTGCGGCAAAGGGTTGGTTACTTATACAGTGGACTATACCTATTATTATAATCGGTTTAGCTCTGACTATTATATCTATACGTAAACTGTCAATGGCAAACGGCAATTTTACTAAGGAAGTTACAGGGCTAATGCAGTTTTGCTTTGGATGGCAGTTAACAGCCGTATTTGGAAGCTTTACACTTCTTAGTGTATTAGGGATGCCTTTAGGAAATGTATCTATGGCTACCTCCTCTGCACTATCTCACTTTGGACTCTTTGCTGCAGTTCAGAATGGAATGTTTGGCTCTGAGGCAGCTAGCTTGATTTCATTTATCTTTGCAATGCCATTTTTAGTGCATCCATTAGTTTTTGGTATGTTCGGTAAGGCAGTTAGCAATGATGGCAAAATGCCTGTACGAATATCTGCTATTTTAGCTATAATAGGTTTATTTGGAGTTATCTATTCTATATTAATTTTGTAGCATAATTATATAAAAGTTTTGTACACCCACTATGTTGATAAAGGGGAGGTCGGAGCTGAAAGCTCCGATACCTCCCCTTTGCTTTATTGGTTCATATAAGTTCTTACAAAACAAAATAATCGTTATACAAAATTTATATAATAACTTATCTTGCTAACCATCCACCATCTACAGCAATGGTATATCCTTGAACATAACTACCAGCTTCTGAAGCTAGGAAAACAACAGCTCCCTTAAGGTCATCAATTTCTCCCCATCTTCCAGCAGGTATTCTGCCTAATATTTCTGCACTTCTCTTTTCATCAGCTCTTAAAGGTGCAGTATTGTTTGTTGCCATGTAGCCTGGAGCAATAGCGTTTACATTAATGTTGTGCTTCGCCCATTCATTAGCCATAGCACGAGTTACGCCCATAACCGCACTCTTACTTGCTGTGTAAGAAGGCACTCTTATACCACCTTGGAATGAAAGCATAGATGCAACACTTACTATTTTACCACCAGTTCCTTGTGCTATAAACTGTTTAGCTGCTGCCTGACTTAAAAAGAATACTGTCTTAGAGTTAATATTCATAACATCATCCCAGTCCTTTTCAGTAAAGTTTATTGCATCCTCTCTTCTTATTATTCCCGCATTGTTTACAAGAATGTCTACCTTTCCAAAGGTTTCTACTGTCTTGTCAACGATACCTTGTAGTGGCTCCATACTCATAAGATTAGCTGTAATACCTAGAAACTTTCTTCCAAGCTTTTCTACTAATTCTTGAGTTTCCTTCATTTCAACGTAATCCACACCTACTACATCAGCTCCTGCTTCTGCAAGTCCTAGTGTCATTCCCTGTCCAAGTCCTGTGCTTGCTCCTGTAACAATTGCTACTTTACCCTTAAGACTAAATTTTTCTAAAATCATGTTTAAATCCTCCTCAAATTATGTTTCAATTTGTAAAATATGTTTTTAACACTCTATTAATATCTTCATTGCCTTCTGGTCGCCTGTCATTCCTTCTAAAACTTCCTTTAATTCTTCTAGTGGTGCTACCTTAGTGATCAGGCTTTCAAGTGGTAATTCACCTGCCGCAGCAAGCTCAATAGCCTTTTCATAGTCTTCCTTTTCGTAAACCCTAGCTCCGAATAGCTTTAACTCTCTTAAGAAGAATTGCTTTAAATCTACCTGTGGAGAGTTACTGTATATTCCTATAAGAACTATTCTTCCTCTTGATCTTGCAAGCTTAGTCATAACTGCTGCACCTGCGTTTGACGCAGAAACCTCAAATACAACATCTGCACCTGCTCCACCTGTCCACTCATTTACAAACGCTTCTACATCCTGCTTCATTGGATTTACTGTCGAAATACCAAGCTTTTCAGCAAATTCTAGCCTAAATTCATTAATTTCTGAAATAAGAACATCAGCTCCAACACTCTTAGCTACTAATGCAGCAAGAATACCAATCGGTCCTCCACCAATAACAACAGCCTTTTCACCTTTGACTAGTCCACTTAATCTAACATCGTGACAAACAACTGCCAAAGGCTCGATTAAAGCACCGTATTGCAATGACATATCATCTGGTATTTTATGCACTGTTTCAGCTGGGACAGTCCAGTATGACTGCATAGCACCATGAGTTTCAATTCCGAGAAATTTTAGCTTGTAGCAAATATGGTTGTGTCCTGCTAAACATGCTGGGCATTTACCACATGGTCCCAGCGGTCTAACTACAACCTTATCCCCTACCTTAATGTCCTTAACTTGTCCACCTATTTCGCTTACTGTACCTGAGCACTCATGTCCCATTATATGAGGAACTGTAACTCTAGCATCCATGTTACCATGGTAAATATGAAGGTCTGTACCACAAATACCACAATAAGCAATTTTTATTTGCACCTCATTTTCGCCTGGCTGAACCTTTTCAGCAGGACCCATTTCAATAATCTTATTACCTTTATAATATGCTCCAACCATAATGCACATTTCCTTCCATTAATCTAAATTTATTTTATGTGGCTTAAGCTTTTCCCAGTCAAATTCCACACCAATGCCTGAAGTATCTGGAGATACTGCTCTTCCATTTACCAGTACTAAAGGTCTCTTAGTGTATTCATCTATAGGAAAGCTATGAACTTCTAAGTATCCAGCATTAGACACTGCTGACAACAGGCTTACGTGTAGCTCCTGCATTCCATGAGAGCATACAGGGATATTAAATGCCTCTGCCATGACAGCAACCTTCATCCAGCCTGTTATTCCGCCTATGTTTGAGGCGTCTGGTTGAATAAATCCAACCTTACCATATTGTATTGCAAATCTATGCTCATATATAGTATGGAGGTTTTCACCCATTGCTATTGGTACAGAGGATGCTTCAGCTATTTTTGCAAAACCTACTGTATCATCTGGAATAGTAGGCTCCTCCAGCCAATAGATATTATATTTTTCTAGCTCCTTAACGGCTTTAATAGCAGTCTCAACCGTCCATTTCATATTAGCATCCACCATGAAGACCTTATCTGGACCTAATAATTCTCTAACTGCCTTAACTCTTTGCATATCCTCTTCAAGAGTTTCTTTTCCAAGCTTAATCTTTACAGCTGTATGACCCTTGTCTAACTGATTTTTGATATTGTTGAGAAGCTTGTCTAATGGAAAATCAAGGTCTATTCCACCGTAGTATGCTTTTGTTGTATTATCAGAACCACCTAACAGCTTCCATAAGGGTAAAT
This sequence comes from Clostridia bacterium, assembly GCA_003251775.1. Taxonomy (GTDB): domain Bacteria; phylum Bacillota; class Clostridia; order DSM-8532; family SZUA-474; genus SZUA-474. The sequence goes on from QKEK01000176.1 coordinate 10,699, forward strand.
CAGCCTTCTTTGCCCTTATGTCCCATAAGGCAATATCTATAGCAGATACTGCAAAGGAAGCAATACCTCCTCTAGCAACGTAGTGAACACGCCAGTTCATTTCTTCCCATAGTGCTTCTACTGTATCGCCATCTTCTCCTATTAAGCCTGGTGCTAAATCATACTTTATCATGTCGTAGATAGCTCTACCGCCAAATCCACCTGTATAAGTATATCCAGTACCCTCACTACCATCCTCAAGAACAACAGTAGCAGTAACAAGCTCAAAGTGAGTGTGCGTACCATGCTTTGCGTCAACCAGTGGTTCACTCAATGGTACTCTAAAATAATTTGGTCTAACTTCAGCAATCTTTCTTGAATTACTCATCAAATTTACCTCATTACTAAATATTTTGTGTTTATTTGTTATGTTATACCCACATTTTTGTGCATCAGAATTGCACATATAACTAGCATATCACGCAATTGTAGCATTGTCAACAATCTACATTTATTTATTTTTACGGTTCAAACATATTGACTTTTCACCTATTTATGTTATTATTTATCTTATCAATCTTAGGCAGAGGAAGATGTTTATGAATACTCCAAATTTGTTTTACACCATATCTGAGCAAATAGCCAGTGATATAAAAAGGCAGATTTTATCAGGTGAATTAGATGAAGATACGCCTCTAAGAGAGACAGTAGTTTCAAAGAAGTATAATGTAAGCAGAGGACCTGTAAGAGATGCTTTTAAGATACTTACGAAGGAAGGCTTTCTCATATCAAAACCAAATATTGGTGTAAGAGTAGCTCCACATCCTAGCAACGAGGTTTTTTCTTTAATAATAAATATAAGAATTGATTTGGAAGTATTTGCACTTGAAAAGGCTATTAAGCTTTTTAATGATGAAGATATAGCATACATGAAAGCCTTGCTTGAAAGAATTCATATAGCCTGCATGCAGGACGATATATATACAGTTGAGACACTAGATATAAAGTTCCATGAGTTCATTATTAAAAAATATGGGGATAAGCATTTATTTGATTTATGGCATTCTATAGTTAATAGAATGATGTTTAAGTATACCCGACTAAAGAAATTGCTTGATACCTACGAGGAGCATAATGCGATTTTTAATGCTATAATTAATGGTGATACCGAAACTGCTAAGAAGCTGTTGAGGTGTAATATACAGTAGTATTGTGTTTTATTAATGTAGTCTTATGGGTAACCCATTGCATAAACGTCTTATAAATACTCAATTATCCAACAGGATTGCTTACAAGCTTTCCAAAGCTTAGACCTGCGAAGCATCCCAATGGCTCTACATCGTAATGTATATATGCGTAGAGGTCGTGGTGGAGCTGCCTGTTAGCAGAACAGGCAGCATTGGATAGCTGAAGCTATGTATCAAACCCATAACAAAATCTACTTAACGTTTCTTTTGAATTCCTTTTGTATCTAGGAGCTCTATTAATACGTTTACATAATCTGGTTTTAGTTGATACATATGTCCCTCAACACCCACTTTATATAAATCCTTGGTCTTGTATATTTTAATGCTTTCTGGAAATTTATTTTCTCTTGAGCATACTGCCATTTTGTAGCTTTGATCTATGCTGTATAGCTTAAAATAGTAGTCACTTGATTCATTTTGAGAGATGACTGTCGCCTTGTCCCCATCTATATTCATTGTAAAGGAGTCTAGCGGTAATGACAAGCCTTTCCCAACTGCCTTAATATAGCTTTCTTTTAGTGTCCATAAATCATAGAAATACGATAGTCTTTGTGACTCATCTCTATCCATTAGATTATTGTACTCTTCATTCGAAAAGTATCTTTTAGCAATATTTAAATTTATAGGACTAATATGCTCTACATCAATTCCTACTGACGTTCCATGAGTGGCACATACTACCCAATTACCTGCATGAGATATATTGAAGCAGAAATTATTATTGTTCTGCAAACTAGGCTTCCCATACTCATTTTTATTAAAAACAATCTCTCTGTTTTTTATTTTTAAGCTATTACAAATCAAAATCCTTACAAGTATATCACCTATTAGAGTTCGCTGAGCATCCTCAAATCTATAGAATCTGCTTACCCTCTTTTGCTTCTCATCTGATAGAAATAGTGCCAGTTCATCTGCTAACACCTTTTCCAGATTCTCATTTATATTAACTGCATATACCTCTATCATAAAACACACTCCCCCATAGCCTTAATTAGCATTTTGTTTTCCTCCCTACCTTTTATCGCGACCCTAAAATAGCTTTCATCAAGATATTTGAAGTTTGAAGCGTCCCTTATTAGTATTTTACTGTATTTTATTAAATTTTCCTTTACATCACTTGCTTTAAGCCTATCGCTTTGAATTTTAAGCAGAATAAAATTTGTATTTGGTCTGTATGCCTTGAGCCACTTCATCTGTATCAATTCATTATGCAAATAATTGATTTCCTCGCTTAGCCATTTCTGAGTCTTGTTTAAATATTCCTCAATAAGTCTCATGCCTAAAAAGGCTGATATACCCTCCGCCATACAGTTGATTGACCATGGCATTTTCTGCTTAAGCATTCCTGTTATGTTGCTAGGATTACTTATACCATATCCTAATCTAAGCCCAGGTATCGAAAGTATTTTAGTGAAGGCTCTTAGAATAAATAAATTATTATACTCTTGAATTAACTTAACGGTTGAGCTACTATTTCCTTCAACTGTCAGCTCTATAAAGGTCTCATCTATAAATAGACTAATGCCATTATTACATGTATATTCAAGAAGCCTTACCAGAGTATCCATACCAGCTAATGCAGAAGTTGGATTATGCGGGTTGCACAATACCAGACACTCTATTTTATTGTCCTTTTTTAAAGAATCTATTATTTCCTCTGCATCATAAATAAAGTCATTTTCTTCTCGTAGTCTCATATATACAATTTCAGAGCCGCTATTATTTACTGCACCATAATAATCACTAAAGGCAGGTGAGGGTATTAATACCTTTGCAAACTTGTTATACATAAAATACAGATATATCAATTCTGTAGCACCATTTCCAGGAATAATTTGCTCAATGCCTACTCCTTTAGTAAATACTTTAAGGTAACCTGAGATACTGTTTTTTAGAGTTGTATACTCAATATCAGGATATCTATGTATATCTTCCATCTGCTTAAGTATGCATTCCTTCAACTCCATTGGTGGTCCAAGAGGATTGATATTTGCACTAAAATCTATTATATCGTTTTTTTTGTATCCATATTTTTTTATATATTGAGCTATATCACCGCCATGTATACTCACTGCTTTACTGTCTCCTTCTATACTAAGCTATTTTTTTTAAAGCTACTGCTTTGCTCTCTGAAGTAGTAATTTACTGCTAAAGCTAAACGCTTATATATTTATTCAAAATTATACTCAATAACTACAAGCATTGCAAGATTGCGTATAAATATACAGCAACGCCATGTACTCTGCTACTAAAGCTATTGCCACATGCCTATAATTACGTATAATATAATGGGAAGTATAACTAATGTAGCTGTATAGTACATTAGCATAACTGTTTTATTAATGTCAATTACCTCTATAGGCTTTATATCGTCACCTATATAAGGCTTTTCCACTAACTCTCCAAAATAAATGCTTGGCCCGCCTAAGCGAATGCCCAAAGCTCCTGCTACTGCTGCCTCTGGATAGGCACAATTTGGGCTTTTATGATTTCTTCTGTCTCTGTACATTATTCTAAAAGCATTCTTATAATTTATATTGTTGTCTCCTTTTATTTTTTGCAAAAGCAATGATGCTATAGGTATCAGTATCCCTGTTATTCGAGCAGGAATAAAGTTTAAAGCATCATCTATTCTTGCTGAGGCTCTACCGAAAAACATATATTCCTGATTTTTATATCCAACCATAGAATCAAGGGTACTAATTGCCTTAAATAAATAAACTAATGGGGCTGAAATACCAAAGAAAGCACCTGCTATAGCAAATAACAATGGAGAAACCACACCGTCGACAGTATTTTCCGCTGTAGTCTCAACAACTGCTTTTGTTATCTGCTCTTCACTTAGATTACTAGTATCCCGCCCAACAAGCATAGCAACCATCTCTCTTGACTTACCTATGTCTTTACCTTTTAATACCCTTGCCATCTTTTTCGCTTCGGTTGCCAAGCATTTAGTCGCGATAGCAGAATATATAATGTATATGTTTACTATTCTTAATAAAATAGGATGAATTAATGAAGCAAGCCATAAAATCAAGCATATTGTACCTACAGTAGCTCCTACAACAATTATAGCCAATAGTATACCCTTGATAAATTCTACCCTATCTCTGTTGGTTTTTACCCTATCCTTATCATAACTTTTCTTGCTTGCTTTATCATCAGTCAGAAAAGCTCTATTTGCTGTAGTGTCCTTATTTAGCCCTTTATGATTATAGTTACTTTCTATATCAATAGCCTTTTTTTCGGTATGCCTTAAAAGCTTCTTACAGGCATTGATTAAAAACCCAATAAGCCTTACTGGGTGGGGTATCCAGTAGGGATCACCAATCAGCAAATCTAGAATATATGCACAAATTATGTCTACAAAGTGGCTTGTGATACTCATTCCTCACACCCTCCGTTAAGTATGGAATACAGCTTATCCATATCTATACTTGAACGAATAACATCTGCTAGCCTATCAAATTCCTTTTGCTTATTCACTTCATAGTCAAAGGCTTCAATCTCATTTATCTTTAGCCCTCTTCTTTTTGCTAATTCCTTGATTAACATAGAAGTAAACTCAGAATTATCAAATATGCCATGCAAATACGTACCAAAAACTGTTTTTT
>QKEK01000295.1 GCA_003251775.1 Clostridia bacterium
ATTTTGCAATGTACCTATTTGAGCCTTTAAATCTCTTTTATCACGTTCTAATTGTTGTATTTTCGTCAATTTTCAGCATCCCTTATCTTTTGTATTTGGTATTTTCTCTCTTTATTTTTCGGCATTTTACTGAAATATTTGAACAGTAATTATTTAAACTAATCTACTGAAACATTGGTATTTCGATAACGTATAGATTATTTGAACAAAATTAGAAGCACTTTGCTTCTAAAAATATGTAGTAGCGTACAAAAATCAGAATGATTTTTGATGCCAATTGAGCCACGGATGGCGAATTTGGCATGTAGCTACGAAGTATTTTTAGATGCTTAGTGCTTCTTATTGAAGTGAATACATCTAGTAGTTATTGAAATAACCAATGTCTCAACTAAGTTATGAAAAAGTAATGAAGTCTAAATAGTTACAAACTCATATATAATCAAGGCACTCGCTTATAATATTCTTGTCATTGCCACAGATGATTATATCTGCAACCCTTTTTGCTGCTTCGCAAGCATTTGCAACAGCAATACCTACGTCTGCTTCACGTATAAGCTCAACGTCATTTTCACCATCACCTATTGCATAAGCTTTATCAATATCAAATCCCTTTTCCCTTAATATTTTTCTTAGAACACCAAGTGCTCTACCCTTTGAGGTATCAGCATTCAATATCTCCAGAAGATTTTTCTCTGAAAAAACAGTATTTATAGATAGCCTATCAGATTTCATGCATTGCTCTAGAAGGTAGGCATTAATTTCATCCAACTTTTCTCTATCATCAGCTAATAGTATCTTATACCATCTTCCTTTGACATCAACAGAGCTTTGAAATATAGGTTTAAAGCCTTCTCTTACACGTTGTTCTTCAGTATACCTATTCTTTCTTAAAACAAATATTTCCCCACCACAAAGTACTTCACACCCAGTTTGAGTCCACTTACTCAACACGTCCTTTAATATATTTTTTGCATATGGTGGCAGAAAATCCTCCCAAAGAGGCTTGTTATCCTTCATATCAAATATTAAAGCACCATTATAAAAGATTGCAGGTATTTGTAGCTTTAGCTCTGGAAAATGCCTTCTAGTTGTTGTTTCCATTCGACCAGTAGCTATCGTGAACAACCCGCCTTGTAAAGTAAAGCTTCTTATAGCTTCAACTCTTCTTGATTCTAATTCTCTACTACTATTTAGCAAAGTGCCATCCATATCGGCTATAAGTAATTTTCCTTTATATTTATTCAATTGCGTTTCTCCTAATAATATATGTTGCTTAGTTTTACAAAGGAAGTATACCATAATGGGTAAATTTCAGTCAACTAATGCTTTTAATTTACAAGTTCCTTATCTTGCTCAGTAGCAACTATTCAGACCTCAAATTTTCTAAAAAAGCTTTTAAACGCTTATGTGAAGCCTTGCTACATAAACCAATAAGTCTCAAGTCTTCACTTAAGTGCTTAAAAGTAACAGCAAAAAAATATATAAATTATAGTCTGAATCGTTACGGTCAGTAATTTTGGTTAAGCTACAAAAATAAGGCAAGCTACTAGTTCGTAGAGTATATAAGAATATACCTTTAATTGGAACATAGTTACTAAATTGAAGTATTGTTTTTAGTTATTATTAGACAAAATGTCAATAGAAAGTGTAATAAATAAATATTATAATGTATATGTACACTGATACTTTTTAACATACTTTTACCTCCTTTCTTATAGAATATAGAATGGAGAAGGGGATGCAACAAGACATCCTCTTTCTTTTTGCCCTTTTGTTACAGTCCTTCTGTTTTGACCTTTATTTGTAACTATTCAGACTTCAACTTTTCTAATAAAGCTTTTAAGCTCTTATGTAAAGCCTTGCTACATAAACCAATAAGTCTACAGCTTCTAAATTGCAAATTGCCCTAAAAAGCAAGTGGTGTTCGTAAACTCCCTAAAGGTCAGACATACGAACCACACTAAGCCTTTTAGGGCAATTTTCAACCAGAAGCTGTACGTCTTATTTTATATGCCTCAAGTCTTCACATAAGTGCTTAAAAGCAACAGTAAAATATATCTAAAGATTATTGTCTGAATAGTTACCTTTTTTAAATGTATTTACTTTTCAAGCTCCTTAACTAACAGCTCATTAACAGTCTGAGGCTGAGCCTTGCCTTTAGTAGCCTTCATAATCTGTCCTACAAGAAAGCCTATCGCCTGTTTTTTGCCAGCCTTGTAGTCCTCAACTGATTTAGGATTATTAGATATAGCCTCTTTAACAGCTAACAAAATTGCAGCCTCATCATTTACAGCCTCTAAGCCTTCCTCTTTGACAACATCCATTGGCTTCTTTCCCGTTTCAAACATGATATCAAAAACCTTCTTAGCAGCCTTCCCAGTAATTGTTCCCTTGTCAATAAGACCGATTAGACCCGCTAAATCCTCTGGTGCTACAGGAATATTTGAAAATTCAATTTCCTTTTCATTTATGGCTCTCATCAAATCTCCCATAATCCAGTTGCTTATTGCTTTAACATTTGAGTTTACTGCAGCAGCAGCTTCAAAGTAATCTGCAATAATCTTTGAGGACGTCAGCACAGCCGCATCGTACTCAGGCAATTCAAATTTTTCAACATATCTGGATTTTCTTTGATCAGGTAGCTCTGGTATTTCAGCTTTAATTTGACTTAGCCACTCCTCACCAACAACTATTGGCAACAAATCAGGCTCTGGGAAATATCTATAGTCATGTGCCTCTTCTTTACTTCTCATAGCATAGCTTTCACCCTTATTATCATCCCATCTTCTTGTTTCTTGAATGATAGTTCCACCATACTCAAGCTCTTCAATCTGTCTTTTTGTTTCTGCCTCAACTGCCCTAACAATAGCCTTGATAGAATTAAGGTTTTTCATCTCAGTCCTCGTACCAAACTCCCTCTGCCCCCTCTTTCGAACAGATAAGTTGACATCAGCCCTCAAAGAACCCTCTTGCATTTTACAGTCTGAAACCTCTATGTACTCAAGTATGGATTTAAGCTTTTCAAAATAAGCCTTAACCTCGTCTGCCGACCTTAAATCAGGCTCTGAGACAATCTCAATTAGCGGCACCCCACATCGGTTATAGTCCACCAAGGTTCCGTCAGCCCATGCATCATGTATTAATTTACCTGCATCCTCTTCTATATGTATTCTAGTTAAGCCAATACTTTTCTTAACCCCATTCACATCTATCTCTATAGCTCCTCCAAAGCATAATGGTAAATCATACTGTGATGTCTGAAATGCCTTTGGTAAATCAGGATAAAAGTAGTTTTTTCTATCTTGCTTACTAAATGATGCAATATTACAGTTAGTAGCTAACCCAGCCTTAACTGCGTATTCAACTACCTTTTTGTTTAAAACTGGCAGTACCCCAGGCATACCAGTACAAATGGGACAACAATGTGTATTTGGCTCTCCTCCAAACTCTGTTGTACAAGAGCAATATATTTTTGAACGAGTAGCAAGCTCAGCATGAACCTCTAACCCAATAACCACTTCGTAATCCATATTTATGTCCATTCCTTTCTTCAGGCATAAATCTAGGTTGAAAGAAAATCATAAATTTATACCTTCTCTATTTAAATCAGCGTTGACAAGCCTGCAGGCTCCATATCTAATTTAGTATTCTGCTCAAACGTATATGCAGCTCTGATCAAGCTTCCCTCATCAAATGCCTTACCAATGAATTGTATTCCTATAGGAAGATTTTTTGAATCCTTAGCACATGGTAAGGAAATCCCAGGCAAGCCAGCAATGTTTGCCGAAACAGTAAATATATCGCCCAAATACATTTGTATAGGATCCTTAGACTTTTCGCCAATTTTATAAGCTGTAGTTGGTGCAGTTGGCCCCACTATCAAATCGTAATCCTTAAAAACCTTATTAAAGTCGTTCTGAATTAATGTTCTTACCTGAAGTGCCTTCTTATAATAAGCATCATAATATCCAGAGCTTAACGCATATGTCCCCAGTATAATTCTTCTCTTGACCTCATCCCCAAAACCCTCGTCTCTTGTCTGCTTATACATATCTAACAAGTCTGTGTACTTTTCTGCACGATATCCATATTTCACACCATCATACCTTGCAAGATTTGAGCTAGCTTCGGCAGATGAAATCAAGTAGTAGGCTGGTATGGCATACTCAGTTAGTGGCAAGGATACCTCTTCACATACAGCCCCCATGCCCTCTAGCTGCTTCAGTGAATTAAGAATAGCTTCTTTAACCTCAGAATTCAAGCCCTGTCCTAAATACTCCTTGGGTATACCGATTTTCATGCCCTTAATGTCATTCTTAAGAAACTCTAAATAATCGGGGTATTTAATATCTGCCGAGGTAGAATCCATACAATCATGTCCTGTAATCAAGTTCATAGCTAATGCACAGTCAGCTACATCCTTTGTAATTGGTCCAATCTGATCCAATGAAGATGCAAACGCTACAAGTCCATATCGTGAGACTGCACCGTAGGTTGGTTTAAGTCCTACTACCCCACAGAAGGAGGATGGCTGTCTAATAGACCCCCCCGTATCAGAGCCTAGTGCAAAGGTTGTAAAATCGGCGGCTACAGCAGCTGCTGACCCACCACTAGAACCCCCTGGAACTCTTTCTAAATCCCATGGATTTTTTGTTATTTTAAAATAGGAGCTTTCAGTTGAGCCACCCATTGCGAACTCGTCCATGTTAAGCTTACCGAGCAAAACTGTGTCTGCCGCCTTAAGCTTTTTACTTACAGTTGCATCATATGGAGGATTAAAATCACCTAGCATCCTTGATGCACATGTAGTTTTAACACCCATTGTACAAATATTGTCCTTCAAAGCTATAGGTAAGCCTGCTGCCTTTGATACAGCTTCTCCAGAATCTATTCTTTTTTGAACTCTTCTGGCACTATCCATAGCCTCCTCATTACAAACAGTAACAAAACTATCCAAGCTTGTATCCAATTTCTCTACTCTATCTAAATAGGCTTTTGTTACCTCTTCAACTCCTAATTCACGTTTTCTTATCATTTCTGCCGTTTGACATGCAGTCAACTTACATATTTCCAAAGCTAATACCCTCCAACCTATGAAAAACTAAATAAACCAAATCTTATGCAATGCAAAATAGCGTAAAATATACATCAACGCTATATACTCTATTCAACAACCTTTGGCACTTTAAAACCGCCTTCACCTGATTCATGTGCATTTTTTAGAATCTCATTTCTATCATATGAAGCATTAACAATATCCTCTCTTAGCACGTTTTTCATGGGAATCACATGCTCCATAGGCTTAATATTACTAGTATCAAGCTCATTAAGCTTCTCAACATATGAAATAATATTTTTCAAATCAGAGGTTAACCTGATTTTCTCATCCTCTTTAAGACTAAGTCTTGCAAGACTAGCAACATGCTCGATTGTTTCTATAGTAATCTCCATCAAAGTCACCACCTTATCTTATAATGTATATTATTAATAAAAATTAATTTCATATTCAATCAGAAAAGTCTTTTGGATTTCTCAAGCCTTTTTATTCTTAACTCTGCCCCAAAAACCATCATAAATACAGGTAAAAACGCTACTATAATGTACCCTATGTATAATAAATAATGAATTGACTCAAAGCCAGTGAATATATCCATTATGGGCATAAATCCAATATTAAGCATATAGTATGCAGACCACCCAAAGTCACCAGAACCTTCTGAAACACCAAGACTAAGAATATATAAGTATAGTATAAACAATATATTACCTATAGTAACGATAGAAAACGAAAGCACCCTTTTAAAGCTACCAAAATTATATACAGCTTTTCCCATCAGATACCCCCAGAATAAATATAGAAGTGCAACCAACACACATACACCAATGTTATAAGCATCATAAAACAAATTGCTTTCCCTTAGCACATCATTAGAAGCCAAAATATCTGGTAAAAGCTTCATTAAGAGTATTACTATACCTTGTATAGTTAAGTATATTAATATCGTAAAGAAATTAATTATTAGTATCCTGCTAGTTTTCTTCCTGCGATTTCTGCTAGTACCTACTGATTCTATTCTTCTCATAATTCTTTCCCGCTCTTTATCATTAAAGTTTTTTTGTTACTATATTTATACATTACTTATTCCACTTACATTATAACTTTACTTACTAAATATTGCAAACAAATATTTTTATCCTGTCCTACCCTTTAAGCTATAGACAAAGGCAAGAATTTCTGCAACTGCCTGAAATAAGTCTGGTGGTATGGACTCTCCTATTTCTACTGTTGAAAACAATGTCCTAGCCAAAGGCTTATTCTCTACCACCTCAACCTTATTCTCCTTTGCAATTTCCTTAATCCTTAATGCGATAAAATCCTGTCCTTTAGCAATAACAACAGGTGCTGGGGCTACCTTAATATCATATTTAATAGCTACAGCAAAATGCGTAGGGTTTGTAATGACCACATCAGCCTGAGGTATATCATTCATCATTCTTCTCATAGAGATTTCTCTCTGCTTCTGCTTTATTTTTTGTTTAATCTCTGGATTACCTTCTGTCTGCTTGTATTCCTCCTTCACCTCGTGCTTTGTCATTTTCAAATCCTTTTCATACTGCCACCATTGATAAGCATAATCAATAACACCTAATATAATTAATGCAATACATATCCTTAGTGCAACATTGATTGACGTATCACCTATATATGCTGCAATACTCATTACATCCATGTGCATAAGCTTTGCAAAATTATATAGCTCAGCTACAATACCAGTATAAGCAATGTACCCTATTACTGCAACTTTAGCCAAGGATTTGAACAACTCAGCCACACTCTTTATCGAAAATATTCTCTTAAACCCATTCAAAGGATTAATTTTATTGAATTGTGGCTTTAGCGTTTCCAGTGTAAATACACTACCCACCTGCATAGCACTTACTATCACTCCAAGCACAAGTCCTATTGCCAAAAGCGGACCAGCAACCTTTAGAAAAAGGAATAAAACATCCTTATAGATAACAGAAATGCTATTAATAGAAGTATCCTCTAGTAAAGCTGGGTAATTCTCAAATACATATACAAAGAACGAAGAAATCTCTCCATACAGATACCGTCCCATTACTTTAATGGCAAGAAAAATCGCAGTAAGAACCACAGCATTAGAAATATCCTTACTTTGTAGCACCTGACCTTTTTTTCTTGCATCCTCACGCTTTTTGGGAGTAGCCTTTTCAGTCTTATCTCCTCCAGATGACTCAGCAAAGAACTGAAGCCTCATTCTTATGCTTGTAATGCTTGGAGGTCTTTTCCAAAGCCTTTCTTCATAACCGTTACAGCAATTTTCACTTTCATTAATATACCTTGTATTAAGCATACTCACTCCTTATTTAATAAGCCTTGTAGTGAAGTACTTTTATTTTTCGTAAAGAATAATGGCTCTCTTATACTGTCCACTATCCTTGATAGCGTAAACAGCACAGAGTGCTTACTTCCCAGCCATATCAATAATAAAATTATACATTTCTCCATCCATACCATCCATCATTAAGAATGCCAATTCCTTAAACACTGTTAATGTAGAAACCATTATCAAAAGTCCAACTCCTATCTTTAATGGCATACCCAAAACGAAAACGTTAATCTGAGGAACCGCCTTAGAAATAACGCCCAATGCTACATCAGTAACCAATATGGCAGCAGTTACCGGAGCTGCTATTTTAAATCCAATGAAAAAAATATTTGTAAACAAACTCAAAATATCATTAATTAGAGCTTCATTAAAGGTTGCAGCACCTATGGGCAAAAAATTATAGCTTTTAGCAATCGCATTTATCAGAATAAAATGTCCATCAATACCAAGAAACATAATCATACATATTATGAAATAAAAATTTGCGGTAATAGGTATCTGTATATTGCTAAGAGGATCCAACACATTTACCATACCAAACCCTATTCGCATATCTATTAGCTGACCTGCCAAATATATGCCATTAAATATCAGATAGGCAACATAGCCTATGGCTATACCAACAACAAACTCCTTAGCAAGGAGAAAAACAAACTGTAGAATATGCTGATATGTACCAAGCTCAGGATTAGGTATTGTATTAATTATTAGTATAGTTAACATAAAGCTAAAACCAATTTTATGATACAGTGGTATACTTCTCCTACTAAAAATAGGTGCAATAACAAAAAGACCAGTAATCCTAATAAATACTAATAAAAAAACATCCCATGTATCTAATAAAAAATCTATCGGTATTATCATTAACTACTACTCCCTTTGAAATACATCATTATGGCAGCTGTAAGAATTGAGGAATACTTGCATATAGTCTTTGAATAAACTCAATCAGTAGTCTTAGCATCCATGAACCAAAAACCAAAATACTAAAGAACACGGCAAGAATTTTGGGTACAAACATTAAGGTTTGCTCCTGTATCTGTGTAGTAGCCTGAATAATACTAATTATTAGACCAACAACCAGAGCCACAAGAAGCATTGGTGCTGAAACCAGAATTACAGTCGATAAGGCATCTCTGGCAATATCTAATACCATTCCCTCCATGTTGCTCCTCCTTTACTGTTTTTGTCTACAAATAGCATTTGCTACATAAATTTTTACTTAAAACTATCAATTATTGTCGAAGCAAGAAGATTCCAACCATCTACCATTATAAAAAGCAACAGCTTAAACGGAAGTGAAATCATGATCGGAGGGAGCATCATCATCCCCATCGACATCAAGGTACTAGCTACAACCATATCAATAACCAAAAATGGAATATATATAATGAATCCCATCAAAAACGCCTTTGTCAACTCACTTACCATAAATGCTGGTATAACTACTTTAAGTGGTAAATCAACAAGTCTTTCAGGTCTCTCTATCTCTGCCATACTGGCAAACTTTGCAAGAGTTTCAGGACTACCCTTATCAATCATAAAGGTTTTCATTATCACATTTGCCCTATCCAACCCTTGGTCAAACGTAATCTCATTTCTTGTATACGGCTGTAATGCCTGTTCATTCAGATCGCTTAAAACTGGCGACATAATAAATAGCGATAAAAACAACGCAAGACCAATTAACACCTGATTGGGTGGCATCTGCTGCGTTCCCATCGCATTTCTTAAAAACGACAACACTATAATAACTCTTGTAAAGGAAGTCATCATTATGAGTATAGAAGGCAACAATGATAACACTGTTAGAATTAACAGTAGCTGAATGCTTGAAGCAATCTCTTCAGGATTATCAGAGCTTCCTATTGTTATACCTTCATCTGTTATTGATATCCCTGGAGCAGCAATTACATTAGATGTCATTAATACCAATAAAAGAACGAGTATGGCAAAAAACACGCTCCCCTTTTTTATTGAACTACTTGACCCCATTATTATCCCCAACTTATCTAATAATTTTTTTCTTTTGTATCAACGATATCTCTTAATTTCCCTAAGTTCCCTTTAAAGCTTCTATTATCTTTATCTATTGCCTTTTCAGCTTGTATATTCTTATCTAAAAAAGCATCAATATCTGCACTTTTTGCTCCCATTTTTGTATTCTTTGCTGTTTCACGCTTCAGATACTTATTAAAAATAGTACTAAAATCAAATGGTGATGCTTTTCCTTCAAAATCTTCTTCTAATTTCAGCTCCTCTATCTCATTCCCAAGCTCAGTTAAATACCTAAGTGACTTACCATCTGTTGCAACCAATACATACTTACTTCCAACTCTTATCAAGTGAATCCTTTTATCAAAGCCAAGACTTATCGTCTCAATTACTGTCATATATTTGCCTCTTAGAGCCACTCCAGCCTTTTTCCCCAAAAACCTCGTTGCATAAAAGGCTAGTAAAATAATAGCGACAAAGGCAAACAAATATATTATTCCACTGATTAATGTATTAAAATTACCACCAGATGACAACATAACAAATACCCCTTATTAATTAAACCCAAAGCCGTTAGTATTTTTATCTTATCCTACTACCTTCTTAACAGCCTCAACGACCCTCTCAGCCTGAAATGGCTTAACTATAAAATCTCTAGCACCAGCCTGAATAGACTCAATTACCATTGCCTGCTGTCCCATAGCAGAACACATAATAATCTTTGAATTGCTATTGACCTTCTTTATTTCTTTAACAGCCTGTATACCATCTACCTCAGGCATAGTTATGTCCATAATAACTAGATCAGGGTTAAGCTCCTTATATTTTTCTATAGCCTTAGCACCATTCTCTGCCTCACCAACTACTTCATACCCATTTTTAGATAATATGTCTTTTATCATCATTCTCATGAAAGCTGCATCATCCACAATTAATATAGTAGCCATATCTTATCTCTCCTTAATTAAATAACTAATTGATTAATTAATTATAACATTTCCTCTTACTTAATTCTAGCATTATATTTATTATACATAATAATTCATAATTTTTAAAGTCTTTTTGAAGGATGTATTATATCTGTAATTCTTACCCCAAAACTTTCATCTATAACAACAACCTCTCCCTTTGCTATATTTTTACCATTCACAAGAATATCAACCGGCTCACCCGCAAGCTTATCCAGCTCTATAATTGAGCCCTGTCCAAACTCTAAAATTTCTTTAATTTTTTTGTTAGTTCTACCCAATTCAACTGTTATTTGAAGGGGCACATCCATTAGAATACCAATATTTTTCTTTTCATTTTCTCCAATATTCAAATCGAACGCATCAAATTGTACTGGTTGGACATTCACTCCTGCTCCCATTCCTTGCTGGATAAAGCCTTGAGGTGCCTGCATCTGATAGCCCATATTAATATTCTGCCCCATTTGTGGCATACCCATTTGTTGCTGCGGCATACCCATCTGTTGCTGCGGCATACCCATCTGAGGGTGCGGAAAGTCTGTTTGTTGTTGCATACCTGAATTTTGCTGCATTTGTTGCTGCGGCATTTCCATTTGTGGCTGGGAGCTGTGAGTTGTACTATTGACGTTTGCAGTACTAACAGGCTCATCGTTATGTAATAAATTACCAACTAAATCCTTTGCAAATTCAACTGGTAGTAGCTGCATAATCTTACTATTAATCAAGTCACCAACAACCAAATTAAATTCAATCTTAATAATTTCCTTATCCTTATTAAAGGGAACATTCGTATTAGCGTTAAATAGCTCTATGAGCTCCGATTTGGGTGGACCAATATCTACCTTTTTATCAAACATAGAAGACATCGAGGTTGCTGAAGAGCCTATCATTTGATTCATAGCTTCACTAATTGCACTCATATGAAGCTCTGAAAGCTCTCCCTCCATGATATTACCCTCTCCGCCCATCATTAAGTCAGTAATAATCTTTACGTCATCCTGCTTCATAAGCAGCAAATTAGTTCCTGAAAGACCTTCCTTATACTCAACTGTAACCGCAACAACAGGTGCTGAATAGTGTTGAGAGAGCTGATCCCATGTTGTTACCTCTACAACAGGTGTTGTTATGGTAACCTTTTGTCCAAGTAATGTAAAAAGGGTAGTAGCAGATGTGCCCATATTTATGTTACCAATTTCTCCTAGGGCGTCCTTTTCCTCACTTGTCAATATAACATTACTTACTTCCTCTTCAACTGAATCAGCATCATTAAATGCACCGTTTAACAACGCATCTATCTCAGCCTGTGAAAGCATATCTCCCATGTTATTCCTCCCCCTCTCTAATTACATCTGTTATTTTAATAGCTATCTTCTTATTTTTCACCCCTGGCTTTGCATAAAACTTCATAATATCACCTACTAAAACAGGATGCTTTCCATCAACATTTGTATCCAAAGGAATTACATCTCCCATTTGTAATTGAAGAAAATCATTAACCGAAACAAGAGTTTGTCCCAGTAAGGCCCTTAATGGAACCTCCATATCCTCAACATTATACTGCAAAGCTTTCTTTGATTCTGGAGATACACCCTTTTCTATCATCGAAAACCATAATCTAGTACTAAGCTTTGACATTACCGGCTCAACAACCATATGAGGAATACATATATTCATGAAGCCCTCTACCTCTCCTACTCTAGTGCTTAACGTAACGAGTGCTATCATTTCATTAGGCGACATAATCTGAGCAAACTGTGCATTTGTCTCTATTCGCTCTAATCTAGGTCTTGTCTCAATTACATTCTCCCA
>QKEK01000151.1 GCA_003251775.1 Clostridia bacterium
TTGTGTTGATGGTGCTTTAGATGGTGATGGAAATCCGACTGATGGTGGAACATATACTGCTTGTACAGCAAATCCACAGCCAATCCCAGACGAGAATTATGCCGTAGGGACTGTAAGGGTAAGGATTAAGAATACTACAGGCGGTGCAAATCCAGCATTAAGTAACACTGTAGCATTTACAAAAGCAGTTAATGCAGAAACACCTACAAACCCAATTGTTAATGACCTTGAGAACCTTTTTGGTTGGACTCCAGTTGGTAGTTATGCGAGTTTTGCAAATTACGAGTATAGTATTGATGGATCTTTAGATGCTAACGGAAATCCAATAGATGGTGGAACCTATAGTCCTTGTACAGCAAACCCACAGCCAATACCAGATGAGGCTTATGCCGTAGGTACTGTTAGAGTAAGACTAAAAAATACCATAGGTGGTGACATTGAAGGTGGCGATTATCCCTCATTAAGTAATAATGTGACCTTTACAAAGTCAGCAGATACTGGAGAGATGGCATATAAGTATGAAGCTACTGATACTGTAGACGATTTAGCTGGATTAGTTAAAACATTAGGTAATGCAGATTTGAGTAGTTTTGTTGCTCGAAGTGGAATTGGTTCTATGGTGATTAATTCTACAAACAATTCTGCTGGTAAACCTAGAATAAGTATAACTAAAAATTTTAGTAATAGCACTGGAAAGGTTATTAATCTCTGGTACTATGACACCATGGAACAAACAGGACCCATGCAGGTAACCTGTGTAGATAGTGCTGGTACTACAAAGCTTTCTTTTAAGCTTGATCAAACAAAAAATGAATATTATTACCGTTCTATTGTACCTGGTAGTGATGTAGCTAATTCAACAACTGTAGTACGTACAAAAGGCTGGCATAAGCTTACTTGGGATTGTTCAGATGGAACAAATGCAAAACTTTTGGTTGATGATACTGAGGCTAAATCAATCCCATTAGATGGGTTTGTTAAGCTCGTGTTTGAGGATTTTTGGTCTACTAGTACACAGACTCATTATTTTGATGATTTCACAATTTCAGTAGGAAATAAAACTATAGAGATTCCTTATGCACCAACTGCACCAGTAATAGATGACAATAATAATACCTTTGGCTGGACAGCGTTATCAACAAACACAAATGCAACCGATTATGAAATAAGCTACGATTTTGGTCAAAGCTTTGGAGCATGTACAGCTAATCCTCAATCAGTAGGTAATGCAAACTATGCAGTAGGTCAGGTTATGGTTCGTCTAAAGGCCATAAATGGGCATAATGCTGGTGCAGTGTTAAAGAATAATGCTGAGTACACAAGTACGTCAAATGTACAATTTGAAGCATTGATAACTCTAGTAGATTTTGCAAAGTGCTTATTCAAAAATGACTATGATGCAACAGCGTGGTCTAATTTTGAGACTGCACTAAATGCAGCAAAGCTAATTACTGAAGTAGATGCTGAAGCAAATATAGTATCTGCAAAAGAAACACTTCAAACTGCAATTGATAACATGACACCAGTATTGTCAGACAATGTAAGATATGAATTTGAGAAAAATCAGGCTGAGAGCAATCCCTTTGAAGCAATAACTGGAACACTGACAAAGGGCGAAGATACCAGTGCTTTTGGAGCTGATACCTTTGATCATTATAAAAATTTGGAGCGGCATTAAAGCCGGTACTGGTTAATGGGAAATATGAAGGTACTGCAAGCTATACATTTGCAAAGCCTTTGAGCAATAAAGTAGTTAGCTTAGGTACAACACTAACTGCAACTACTTCTAATGTTACTGAGTATATGTTGTATGATGAGAATAATAATTATGTAGGCTTTCGTTCAAAAGCAGGTGCATCCCCAAATTATGAATTTGTGTATCGTGTAAATGGCGGAGCTGAGGTAGTAGTCGATACTGAAATAAGGCGTTTAAATTCAACCTATGAAATAACGTGGGATATGGTTAATGAACCAGGTAAAACAGTCTTTTATTATACTGGGGTTCGTATGGGTGCAGCAGAAGGCTTCACAAACTTCAATAAGATTTGTATTACTACTGTGAACGGTACCGACGAAAGAGAATATGTTAAATTTGACAGAGTGAAAATTATAGAAAAAAATCCTACAACAAATGTCGAAATAAAGGATGAAAGTGTTACATTAGGTTATTATGATACATATGACATGGAAAAGCCTTTATTAAATCTAACCACAGAAAAAGGTTATCCAACAACGGATGTATTCACGTTCACTTCTTCGGATATTAGTGTGGTAAATGTCACAAGTGAAGGCTCCTGTGAAGCTATGGGTGTTGGTAATGCAACAGTAACAGTGACAGCCTCATCTGGTAAATCAGATTCTATAAATATTGAGGTTGCTGATATTAAGACACAAAATGTATTTATTACTGATGCACAGTATATTGATATCGTAGCAATGGGTAAGCCAGGACAGGATACAAATAATTCTGATCCAGTAACTAAGGTGTCTTCAATAAAGCTAGTATTAGGTGAATCCAAAGTACTTAACACTGTTATTACGCCTAAAAATGCTACAGCTCGTCTGGTTGAATGGAAATCGAGTGATACTGATGTTGTTAATGTTAAAGACGGTTTAGTAACAGGGGTTAACTATGGTACTGCAACCATATCAATTATGACAAAGGATGGTACAAACCTTACGGATACCTGTACTGTGACTGTAGAAAAGGAAATCAACGATTTTGGAGCAGAGATATTTGTATCAAATGATGGTAACGACACTACAGGAGATGGTTCAATTAGTAAACCTTTAAAGACTGCAAAGGCTGCAAGAGATAAGGTAAGAAGCCTAAGAACTAATGGACAGTTGCCTAACAAAGGAGTAATCATTTATTTCCGTGAGGGAGTATATTCATTCAATGAAACCTTACTATTAGATACACAGGATTCTGGTACTAAGGAAGCACCTATTAAGTACGCTGCATATATGGACGAAGAGGTTAAGTTTATCGGTGGTGTTCAAATTGATACAACTGCAATGACGAAAGTAACTTCACAGGATCCGCTATATAGTCGCATTCCGAATCCTAGTAAGGTCTATTCAATTGACTTAACACAATATGGAATACCATATAGAAAACAAAAGGTTATGGGTAAAGGTAATCTTAATCAAAAATATCCTCAAGGAGGATTTGCAGACTTCGAGTTTGTTAAGCCATATTATCAATTATTCTTTAATAATGAACCAATGACCTTGTCAAGATATCCAGACAGTGGGTTTAAACAGACAACAAGCTACCCGCATATAGGGGAGCTATCCAGATATTGGGAGCCTGATATGATTGCAAATGGTCGTGGTAGGGAGTATGTATTAGGTTTAGAACAAGATACATTCTCATTTACAAGTGATAGCCTATCTGCAGAAAAACTAGCTACTTGGAGTAACTCTATTGCTTCTAATGATGGTGGAGCGTGGGCGGATGGCTTCTGGGGTGTTGTATACAGAAGTGAAACAGTACCAATACAATCTATAACTGGAAATGTAATTAAGTCTGGTTTGATTTCTGCATATGATCCAAAGACCAAAATGAATTTCTATGTTTACAATCTGATAGAAGAGTTGACTACTGAGGGTGAATGGTATATTGACTTTTTACAAGATAAGACTAAGCCTGTACTGTATTTTATCCCACCAGCAAATACGGATATAACCAGCAATGATAATTATCTTACAATTCCTACACTTGATGATATCATGATTCATATCAAGGAAGCAGATTATACTACGTTTGATGGAATAGACTTTGAGTGTACTAATAACACAATTGTAACCATTGAAGGTGGACAGCATAATGTCATCAAAAACTCAAACATCTCTAATACAACAAGTAGCTTAGTAAATATTATCGATAGTAATAACAGAATCGCTAAATATAACGGCTTATCAATGTGCAATATCTTTAATATTGATGGTGGTATTTCATTAGGTGCTGGGGATAGAAACACACTTGAAAGAGGCTATAATTTTGTTGAAAACTGTACATTTGAAAACTTCAGTTTGATTACTAGATCCTATAACCCCGCAGTTGCTATTGATGGTGTTGGTAATCGTGTAACTAACTGTGTATTCACAAATGCTCCGCATAGTGCCGTAAACTTTAGTGGAGTTGAAAGCACCATGGAATTTTTGGAAATATATAAAGTACTACTAGAGACTGGTGATCAAGGTGCGATATACACAGGACGTGACACATTAAATCGTGGAGCTATTATAAGAAACAGTTATATCCACGACCTTGCCAATACAACATATGCAGATAACTCGGGAATTTATCTAGATGATCAAAGAGGCGGTGCTACAATAATAGATAATATTATTGATAACACGACGTGGGGTATCAAATTTAGTGCTGGTCGTGATATTACCATAATAGGAAACCAATTTACGAATCTGGAGTGTGGGCTAGTAACTATGCCAGGTCATATCATTAGAATAGATGGGTGGTATACACATGGTTATCGTTTAATTTGTATACCTGCTGATTTTAATGATATGTGTAGTGTTCCTTGGAACGATCCAAACAGTGCATATGGTAGATTTGAACACTTGTATTATATATATCAGGACAATCCTGCTACTGGTAAGTATGTTAAGGCAATTGATAATCAGTTCGTTAATATGTTTAGAGGAATAGATCCAAACGAAACAATTACTGATTTCAATATTTGGTCAAAGTTCTGGAAAGTTCAAGACTATAAAGTGCAGAGAGCGACCATAGA
>QKEK01000228.1 GCA_003251775.1 Clostridia bacterium
TGACATTTTTTTATTACCTGAAAAGACTACCCACCCAACTCTAAAGCCTGTTATACAGTGTGATTTTGATAAGCCATTTAGTGTAGCTACAAATAAGTCTGGTGCTAGAGTTGCTACAGATGTTATGCTTTCACCGTCCATTACAAGCTTATCATATATTTCGTCAGAGAAAATCATTAGCTTGTTCTGTCTTGCAATATCTACCATTTGATTTATTATTGAGGTTGGATATAATGCACCTGTGGGATTATTAGGATTAATGATAACAATAGCCCTTGTTCTTGTTGTAATCTTCTTTTTTATATCATTTATATCAGGATTCCATTCCGCCTGCTCATCACAAAAATAATGAACAGCCTTACCACCAGCCAAATGTACTGCTGCTGTCCATAATGGATAATCTGGCATTGGTACTAATACCTCATCGCCATCATTTAGTAAGCCCTGCATACACATAATGATAAGCTCTGAAACACCGTTACCTAAGTATATGTCCTCTATATCTATTGAAGGGAAATCAGCCTTTTTGTAATGGTTATATATAGCCTGCCTAGCAGAAATTATTCCTTTTGAATGTGAATAGCCTTGTGCTAAATCTATTTTATTTTTCATTTCATTCAATAGACTATCTGCCGCATATAATCCATAAGGAGCAAGATTCCCAATGTTTAATTTTAAGATTTCTAGTCCCTCTTTCTCCATTTCATTCACCTTATTTGCTATTGTGCCTCTGATTTCATATCTTACATTACTTAGCTTATTTGATCTCATAAAACAACTCATTTTATTATCCTCCTTAGCAAAAAATACAATAAAAAAACTCTCCTATCCCTCAAAAGGGACGGAAAGTTATATCCGCGGTACCACCCAAATTAGCATATAATATATGCTCACTCATCCAGCACTAGCATGCTGTACCTTTGTAACGTAAGGAAACGTCGTTTTCTAATAATCAGATTATTAATAATCAACAGCATATCAGCTGTTTACAAATGTCAAATCAAAACTAATCATCTGACTTTCAAAAAGAAGCTCCAGAGCTGCGTTCAGTAAATTCATTTGTTAGAATCACACCATTTTCCAACTCTCTGAAAAACTACAATACCTACTACTCTCTTTCATCGCCTAAATATGTGGTTTTGTTATATTATAAATGTGTTTTGAATATATGTCAATATTTTTCTACAAATTTACAAATTTTAATTCCATTTTATTACATAAGAGATTTTGTTTTTAGTATAGCACATAGCCTCTCAAGCTGCTCATCATTATCTCCAATAATGTCGTATGCAACCTTTTTCAAGTACCTGATATTATCAGCACTCCCATCATCCATAGCACCTTTTCCAGGCTCTAATCTAGTATCAAATCTAAATAGCTCAACGCCTGGAAGCTTTTTTAGCATATGCTGGGCACTGATTTTTTGACCTTCTGTCACTGCTTCTAAAATAGGTATTCGATTCCAAGGTGAAGCCCACCCAAATGCCCCCCACTTTTTAATCTCTCTACAAGAGTATGAACCTCTTGCATTGCCTGTCCCTAACGAAATAATTATGAACTTTTCTGCTTCAGGGAAAATTTTTTTAGCTTCTATATATGCACTTAAGCTGGGATTACCGCAAAATACCCCTCCATCCACCAAGCAGAATTCCTCATGAGGAAAGGTTAAGCTCCTAACCTGTGCTGGACTAAAATAGGTTGGAGCCGCCGATGTTGCTCTTGCCGCATCCTTCATATAAAAGTTTATATCCTCACGCCCGCCCCTTTCAAGAGGTCTCTTTTTTATAAAAACCGGCGTCATATATGACATATCAAATGACGTTATAAGAATATTAGTAAGTGCCTCTTTTGTTTTCTTGTTTCTAAAGATGTTCTCTAATAATTGTTCCAAAGCGAATTCCTTATATTTGCAGGTATAGAACTGCCTTGCTGAGGTCAAAACATTTCTATTATCACCATTGAATATTTTTCTACCTAGGGTCTCATATAGTTTTACTATTTCGCTAAGCTTAACTCCACCATATAGGGAATAGATATCATCACTGCTTCCGTTTATCGGAACAGTAAGACTTAGTGCAATTAATCCACCTGTAGAGGTACCTGCAATTAGTTCAAAGATATTGTGAAAGCCTCTACAAACACCCTTATTGTGTAATCTACGCTGAATTTCTTGTAATATAATAGCAGGAATTATTCCCCTAATCCCTCCACCATCTATGGACAATATTGCTACTGTATTCATAACAAACCTCACAGATATTTTTTCTACTAATACATCATATGAGGCTTATCCAAATTTGTTCTTTATATTATGACAGATTTTTTCATAATATATGTTTCTTTTTATAAAGATTTATATATTTTATAACAGTCTGTTTTCGTTTATTACTAATTCAAAGCTAAGACCTAAAAAATCAGCCGCTCCCCTATTCATTTTCATTCTGTCAAGGAATATTTCAAAATAATCCATAACAGGACATATTTCTGTATCAATTGTCAATATTAGGGTTACCTTCTTTTTTTGTTTGTCTACCTCAAGAGCTGATTCGACAACTGCATAATTCACTCTATCGTGTATGTCAAAGGTTGACATATCCTTGTTAGTTACTCTGCTTCTATGTACATCGGATTTGTCGGCTAAAATCAAGGCTGCTGAGATATTATTTGCTGTTCCGCTACCTTCGTCATGGTTACCTACAGCTAGCATAATTTCACCAGCTTCTTCGTAATCCATACCCATACCCGTTAAAATATTGTATGACATTACAGCACCTGTATGGGCATGATCTACTCTATTAGCACTGTTTCCAATATCATGGAGATATCCCGCTATTTTTGCTAGCTCAATTTCTCTTGAATCAAAGCCCAATTCCTTTAATATATTTGAAGCTGTTTTTGCTACTCTTCCCACATGCCTAAAGGAGTGCTCTGTAAAGCCTCTGATTTCAAGCTGTTTTTGTGCAATTTTCAATAATGCGTTCACCTCTGGATTATTCTTAACATCATCTAATGTAACCATATTTATGTCCATTCCTTCCTTCAGGCACAAATCTAGGTTGAAAGAAAATTACATATATATATCTTTTCTATTTAACTCATTTTAATTGGTCATTTTCTTTCAATCTTTATGCTCCTTATTAAATTAAAGATATAATTAAATTTTAAGTTAATTTAAATTATATATACTTAAATCATAAATGCATATAAGTCTTCTGTTTTCTCATTCATGTATTTTTGAACATCCATTATAGCCTGATTATATATGTACGGACCAACCTTTTCTATTATAAAATCAAGTATTAACTCACCTGCAAGCTCTCCTATTTGGTCTTCCCTTTCCTTCTCGAAATAAATTCTAATTTCATCTATTGCCATTTTCTTTTGTTCCTTACTTAACTCAATTCTATTCATACTAACCCCCCTTTGGTACAATAATATAGCTATTATTCTCATGTAAGCACTTTTCTGTATACATTTTTACATTAAGTCTAAATATCATTAATTAGCTTTGTTTTAAACTAATTTTTATATGTTTAATTCTATTACACAACTATTTGAAAGTAAAGGTAAAAGTTTATGAAAGATTATATACTGACATGCACAAATAATTGAAATACCGCATATATTAAATGGAACAATAATAATTGAGTATAGCAGGTGATTCTTATGTATATACAGTCATTAATCTCTATTTTACCCAGCTCGCTTATACTTATAGGGTATATTGTTAATTCTAATACCTTTCCTCAACCACTTTCAGCCGAAGAAGAGCAAGTAATGCTTGAGAGGCTAAAATGTGGTGATGAAGACGCGAAGAATATTTTAATAGAAAAGAATTTAAGGCTAGTAGCTCACATAGTGAAGAAGTATACTACCGTAAATAACTCTGCTGATGATTTAATCTCTATAGGTACTATTGGTTTAATAAAGTCAATTGTAACCTTTAATTGTGAAAAGGGTATTCGCTTAGCTACCTATGCAGCTAGATGTATTGAAAATGCTATCCTGTTCTTTGTGACACACATCACCCCTTTCTTGTTCCTTCGCAAAAAAATCTTCACTGTCAGTACCCTTTAAAAATATATGGACGATATCGTCCTTGACAATCACACATTCCAGAATCCTTTGGAGAAGCTGCAGCTTACCTTCATAGTCAACCAATTGAATGAGCCTCGGGAAGTCCATAATCGTCTGCTTGGCTTTTTCAATATCAGCGATTTGTTTTTCCTGGGACTCTCGGTCTTCATAGATTGAATCCATTCTGATTTGATATTGCTCCTGCTCCTTGTTGAGCTTTTCAATATCTACATATATGGCTTGCTTAATTTTTTCAGGTGCTGTTCTTAAATTGACAATTTGATTCTGTATATCAGCTCCAATTTGAGATAAGCGTTTTTTAATAGCATTCAGCTCTTTTTCTGTTTCCTGTGTTTTTAATTGTAAGGTGTTTTTTGTATTGAGTAGTTGGTCGTAGAAAGTATTTTCCCCTACGCTCATATTGCAAATTTGCTCAACTACAAAATTGTCTAATTCATAACCTTTTATATTGGGAGAGCTTTTACAGTTACCTTTTTTACGGTATTTTACATCACATCTATAGCCATAACGCAAAGTACCCTCTGGATTGTAACGCCCGCTTTCAGTTCTTACAAACATTCTGCTTCCACATTCGGAACATCTGACAAGACCAGATAACAACGCCTTAGATATTTTCTTTGGGCGTGCGGATTGGTTTTGGGATATTTCTGAAAGAATGTTTTGTATATGAATCCAATCAGCACCACTGATAATGCCTTTGTGTTTGCCAACAGAGATAATCCAGTCTTTTATATCACGGTGCAAGGTTCTTTGTACATACTTTGGGTCTAATACCCTTGATTCAGAGTCCATTTCTTTGGTTTGTTCCGTCTTATTGTAAGCCATAATGCCACATACCCCGTCAAAGTCCTTATCATCAGCCCATATCGTTACATTAAAAGATGTAAAATAGCTTTGCATATCTGCATCAGCTATGGCGTAAACCGGGTTTTGTACTATATTTTTTACAGCTATATTTGTAAAATTCTTAGCCTTTTTCGTCTTATAGCCTTCTTTATTCAAAGCAGTTGCTGTACCTGTCAATGAGCTTGTTTGTAAGAACAATTCAAAAAGTCTTTTCACAGTTCTTTGTTCTTCTTCAACAGGCTCTAAATGATTGACCTTACTTTTATGTCCATTAACCATTATTTTCTCTTGTTGAGAGCGATAACCAAGTGGACACTCGCCACCGAGCCAACGACCTTCTTTTGCTAATTCATATAAATTATCAGTAATACGCTCAGCAATAATATCACGTTCAAACTCAGCAATAGCACTTAATAGTGAAATCATAATTTTGCCTGTACGAGAGCTTGTATCCAATTCTCTGTCACTAACCGATATAAATGCAATCCCTTTTTGTTCCATTTGTTGAACAAGGTTTAATAAGTCTACTGTACGGCGGGAAATACGGTCTATTTTGTAACAAATTACTGCTTTAATTTTGTTGTTTTCAATATCATGAAGCATTTTTCGATATTGTGGTCTATCTGCATAAAAGCCGCTTTTCCCTTCGTCCTCGTAAATCAAAACATCTGATTCTTTAACATCAAATTGAGCACAAGCAAGTGCAATACACTTTTCTTTCTGTATCTCAATGCTTTTTCCGCTTTCTGTTATTTTTGATTTTCGTGTATAAACGGCTATTTTTCTGTTGTCTGTTTTATTTTTAATTCTTGTTCTTGCC
>QKEK01000072.1 GCA_003251775.1 Clostridia bacterium
AGCACTTATGGCTATAATTGGATTTTTCATTTACGGTGAGGTTAGTACTGAAATGGATAACCCTCAGGCAATATATATAGGCTGTGGTATAGGAGGAATGTTTATTACTATCGCCATACTGCAGATAATAGGCAGAGGTAGAACAACAACATGGGACGGCACAGTTGTTGACAAAAAGGTATTGAAAAAGAGAAGAAAACAGTATAATACAGGTAATGACTATTATTGGCAGGAATATACAGTCTTTGTTATCGTTATAAAAAGTGATAGTGGAAAAGAATACAGTATTAGGGATGAAGATGATGATACACAATTTAATTATTATCAAATAGGAGACAGGGTGAGGCGGCATAAGGGACTTAATTCGTATGAAAAGTATGATAAATCAAGGGACAGCATAGTTTTCTGTAACGCCTGTGCCAGTCTAAACGACATTAAGGATGAGTTTTGCTTTAGATGTAAATGCCCATTACTAAAATAGAAATTAGCTTTGGGTGAGTTAATGACAAAATGTCTTAGAAAACACTTGTAGTGGTTATTTGTGCCACATGCATGGTGGAATTAAAATAAAAGTCAGTAGGTTTAGTTGCTACCTATTGGCTTTTTTTGTGTAATTAACAAGGTTCTTGTTGTGAAATAATAAGGTTCTTAAGCTGTATGGTCTCTGATAGCATCGACAACTTAGGGCTATATTACCTATTTTAAAATGTAAATAATATGCAATGAGTAATTATTAGAAATTTAGTATTGACACTCAATTATTTTTAGGGTACAATAGGTAATTATAAGTAACAAATACGGACATTTATGAACTATAAGAAATAAGATATGTTTTTAGGGACTAAAAGAAATAAAAGATGTAAATTTAGATAGTATGAGAAACATTGACGGAAAATAAAGTGCTTTAACGTTGAAGATTATTGCATAATTATATATGAATGGAGTGATTAAATGGAAACGAAATTTTATTCAGTAGAGGATGTTAGTAGAATGCTTAACATACATCCCAAAACAATAGGCAGATACATAAGAGAAGGAAAGCTTTTGGCTACAAAGATAGGAAAAACATGGAGGATTACAGGAGATGCGTTAAGCAGATTTACTGAAGTGAGCATTAAAGGAAATGAAGATACATTTGCTTTTAAGTCAGGTAACCTAGAGAAGAGTACTCCCAAAATTAGTGTTTCTGCAGTTATAGATATTGAAGGAATTAGCGTTGAGGATGCAACGATGCTAACTAACACATTGATTGCTATTGGTAATTCAAAGGGGGGAGAACATGGAAATTCAAGCATAAGCGTTCAATATATAAAGGCAGAGATGAAGCTAAGAGCTATGCTTTGGGGAAGTGTTTCTTTTGTAGAAACAACACTTAGTCTATTGACTGATATATTAAATAAATACAATATTAAAACATAGAAAACAGTGCAGGTTAATTTTTGAAAGATATCTTTGGGGCATTTATAATGCTATGCTTTTGACATCTAGCCAAATATAACTTATATTAAGTGTTAATAAATGTTAAAGCGTAATTAACATTACACTATGACTTATGAGAGAAGATTAGATGAGTAGTGATATAATAAATTATTTGAATAGCTTAATGGTGCATATTCCTAGTGGTGAGGAGAATTTAAGGGATTATCAAGAAGGAGAGTAGCTTCACTATAAAATTATAGTAGAAACAAAACTAAAAGAAGTGTAAAAACGTTACAATAACATTTAGTAAGGGAGGAGAGAACGATGAAGGTTGTTCATAACAACAGTGGGGTTAAGACAGTAATTCAACAAAGTAGTGAAGGTAAAAAAGCAATATATAAAAGTAATGAGGGTAAAAAGGCAATAATAGACTATTACGATAAGATAATGAGTACTTGCAAAACTTCATTTAGAACGAACAATATAAAAACTAGCTTTGGGGATACAAATGTGCTATCGTTTGGAGAGCATAAAAATGAAAAAGCTGAAGCAGTAATACTATTACACGGATCTAGCACTAATTCTGCTATGTGGTTAGGTGATGTCGAAAAGCTGAGTCAGAAATTTAGAGTTTATTCTATAGATATTATTGGAGAGCCTGGAAAAAGCTCTGAAAACAGACCTGAATTACAAAATAGTAACTATGGCAAATGGATAGCTGAAATAATGAATAGTCTTGGTCTTAAAAAGGCTCATTTTGTGGGAAATTCATTAGGTGGCTGGATGGCTTTAGACTACGCTACTTATAGACCTGAATGTGTAGGTAAGCTTATATTAATTGCTTCATCAGGAATTCAAGCCGCAAGGATATCTTTTTTATTAAAAATAATACCACTTATGCTATTAAGGAAAAACAGCTTTGAAAAAATAAATAGTATTGTATATGGTGATATATCTGTAGAAGATATAGATAAAAGGGTTTTAGAATTTGGGCGTTTAATTATGAATGACTACAAGCCAAGAATGGGTTCTATTCCTGTTTTTAGTGATACTGAGCTAAGTAAGCTTACTATGCCTGTCTTGTATATAGCAGGTGAGAAGGACGCATTATTATATTCAAAAAAATCAGCCGAACGCTTGAAAAGGCTGTTGCCAGATGTCAAAACTGAGGTTTTAAAGGGTGTTGGACATGTAGTTTATAACAAGGTAGATGATATTTTATCATTCCTGCAATAAAAAGAAGAACCCTAAGCTGCCGACTCTATTAAAGATAGTAGATAGCTTAAGACTCTTGTTGTTTGAAGAATTAGGGTAAAAAATCTCCTTTTATACAATAGGGTATAGAAGGAGATTTTTACAATGTATTTGCTTACAAAGATTTTTGCGTTGTTACATATTTATGCAAAATTATACTCAATAAGTACAGTGTTTATGTATATTTATTCAAAACAACGCAATATACTCTTACACTATGTGTTATGTTTATTGCGTATGTTATCGTCATAGCCACAAATCATAGCAAATTTTTTGAGCTTTTCATATACAAGATAGTTTACTGTGTTTTGTGGATAGATACCGTCAGCGTTTAAGGTTCCAGCCTTTACACCAGTTAGCAGTTGAATACCCTCATCTATTGTTTTTACAGGATAAATATGAAAGAGACCATCCTTAACAGCCTGTACTACCTCGTCATTTAACATGAGGTTCTTGATATTTTGGTATGGAATCAGTACTCCCTGGTCACCTGTTAGACCCCTTATTTTGCATAGCTCAAAGAAGCCCTCGATTTTTTGGGTTGCACCACCAATGGGCTGAATTTCACCTCTTTGGTTTACTGATCCAGTAACAGCAAGTCCCTGTTTAATAGGTAAATCTGAAAGACTTGACAAAAGTGCGTAAAGCTCTGTGCTTGAGGCACTGTCACCATCAACACCGCTATAAAGCTGCTCAAAGCATACAGTAGCTGATAATGATAGAGGAATGTCCTGGGCGTATTTTTGTCCAATATATCCACTTAGTATTAGTATACCCTTACTATGAGATTCACCGCTCATGTCAATTTCACGCTCAACGTTTATTATACCCTTCTTTCCGATGTAAGTAGTAGCTGTTATTTTGGATGGTTTACCAAAGGAGTAATCACCTGTACTTAGTATGGACAGACCATTAATTTGTCCGACAACCTCACCTTCGGTATCTACCATTATGGTTTTGTCATTTAACAGCTCGAAAAGTCGTTTATCGTACTTGTTTGAACGATTTATTTTTTCGCTAATAGCTTTCTTAACATGGTTTATATTAACGTAGGATGCAGAATCAATCTCTGCCCAAGCATTGGCTTCAACTAATATATCAGCTATTTCATTAAATTTGGTTGTCATTTTTGTCTGATCCTCTACAAGCCAAGTGCAATAATCCACAACACCTGATACACCAGTCTTATCAAAGGGGAGAGAATTTTCTTTCTGACAGAAAGCACTGATAAATTGTGCAAGCTTATATACATTTTTTTTATTTCTGGTCATAGAATCATCAAAGTCAGCTTTAATTTTGAAAAGCTTTTTAAAGTCCCTATCATGCATGTAAAGAAGCTGGTATAGCTCAGAGCTTCCCACTAGGATTACCTTAATCTTTATTGGGATAGGCTCAGGCTTTAATGTAGATATAGAACTGGTTCCTGCTTGGTCTTTAATGTTTTCTATATTAATATTACCTGTTTTTAGGGTTCTTTTTAACGCCTCCCAGGCATATGAGTTGTTAAGGATGTCAATAATCTGGAGTATCAAGTAACCATTGTTTGCCTGATGTATAAGGCCTGGCTTTATCATTAAATGATTAGTTGAAAGTGTGCCAAATTCATTTTCGTATTCAACCTTACCTACCAGATTATTAAAGGTAGGATTGTAGTTAACAATAACTGGAGCACCTGATAGATGGCTATTATCCACCAGTAGATTTACTTTATACTTTTGAGTAACTGAATCCTCACTTCTTTTAACAAGTACAGGTAGCATCATTTGTTGCTCTTGTGGTGTATCATCATCCCTTAGTGAATCGAGATTATCAAGAATATCCTGTTGAACCTTGTCTAAGAAGTCTACGATTTCTGCGTATGTTTGGTATTTTTGTTGAAGATCCTTAATATGAACGCCAACTGCAAAGAGTGCAATTTTACTTTCCCAGTCGATTACTGCTTCTTCTGCCTTAGCCTCTAACTCTTTAGCCTTACGAACTATTGTATTTGTAGTTTCTTGAAGAAGCTCAGACTTACTACTGATATCAGCTTTTGTATCTTCATCTAATTGAGAATACTCTTCTTCATTTAAGGTTTTTCCGTCTATTATAGGTAAAAAATAAATACCAGTTGAAGTAGTCTTCACTTTAAAGCCGTTTTCGAACGCAAATTTGTTAAGCTTCTCAATAAGCTCATCCTTTTCATTCTGAAACTCCTTAACAATATTATTTCGTTCAGCCTCATAGTCCTCTCCATCAAAGGCTTTGCTAATCTCCTGCTCCACTACCTTAACAAATTCCTCCATATCTTTTTTAAATTCTTTACCTGTACCAGCAGGGAGGCTTATTGCCGTAGGAGAATTTGGTTTTTCAAAGTTATATAAATAGCACCAATCATTGGGTGTTTTCATTTTCTTTGCACACTTAGATGTATAATCTAAAGCGTAGCTTGTCTTTCCTTCACCTGAGCTACCAGACATGTAAATGTTATAGCCCTCGGTTTTTATTTTTATACCAAATTCAAGTGCTGTAACTGCCCGCTCCTGTCCTATGATATTTCTAGAGGGCTCAATATCAGCAGTACTAAAAAAAATGAAGTTGTCAGGGTTATATTCTTTTCTTATATCTGTATATTTTAGCTCCTTACTTTTCGTCATACTGACCTCCTATATAAAAAATAATTATACAAAATTTGATTTACATTATATAATATCGGCAAGTATAGTCATTTAAAAAGCTATTTATTTGTGTATACCTGCCATAATACTACAGATACTTCCACATGATAACTGCGTTCTCATTGTTATCAGAGTAATAATGCTTCCTTATACCCTCACTTACAAAGCCAAGCTTACTGTAAAGCTCAATTGCAAGGGAGTTGCTCTCACGAACCTCCAAAGTGATTTTGGTAATGCTGTTTTCCTTTGATTTGTCTATAAGTGTTTGAAGTAAGCTAAGTCCCACCTTGTTCCTCCTGTGTGAAGGGTGAACTGCAATATTTGTGATATGACCCTCATCCATTACATGCCACATACCTACATAGCCTACCGCCTTTTCATCATATACTGCCACAAGATAATATGCGTTATC
The DNA here is from genome assembly GCA_003251775.1 of Clostridia bacterium. Lineage (GTDB taxonomy): Bacteria > Bacillota > Clostridia > DSM-8532 > SZUA-474 > SZUA-474. The sequence continues at coordinate 5,743 of QKEK01000072.1, forward strand.
ATTACTTGTAAGCTCGTCCTTAAAGGCATCCATACTCCATGGAATAGTAAAGCTAGTTTTCTCAATTTCCATAATATCATTAAGATCATCTAAGGTCATTGCTCTGATTGTAAGCTTCAAAATTTTGTCCTCCGTCTATTAATCGCTGTCAGAATAAATTAGCTACCTATATGGGATAAGATATACCGTTGTGCTTCTAATTTTGGTTTACTGATTTATTTTTCATTCTCTCTGCCTGAGATTGCCTCAAGTAAAAGGGTGTCATAGTATATGCTGACATAATATCATCATTCTTATAGTTTTTTAATGCTAGCTTGGCGATAGCTGCTGCCCTATTGGTTGTAATGCTAGTATCAACAAAGGTGGCACCATTTGTAAGCTGAGATGATAAAAGCTCTTTGTAGAGAGGAACTGCATCTCCAGTAAAGATGGCTTTTGTTCCTTTACTATTTATTAATGGAATTAGCTCATCTACTGAAAAAGCATTATATTCTGAAATTCTTTTAAAGCTATCTTTTCCATCAGGCTCTGAAAGGTACTGATAAAGTGCGGTATATACCTGTCTATTTCTTGCGTCAATGATTGGACAGATTATAAATGGAGTGTATGGCAGGCTATATGCCATAGCATCAAGTGTTGGGATACTTATGGCTGGCTTTCCAAGAGCATATGCAAGTCCCTTTATTGACACTACACCAATTCTAAGACCTGTAAAGGAACCAGGACCTGTTGCAGCTGCAAAAACATCTATATCTTCTATTTTCATATCTAGGCTTTTTAGTAGTTGGTCAACCATAGGCATTAATTTTTGTGAGTGAGTCTTTTTATGATTTGTTATATACTCTCCAAGTAATTTATCGCCCTCAATTATAGCTATAGCTGCTGTTATGCAGGATGTATCAACTGATAGAATTTTCATTATCTTCCTCCACGGTCGTTTATAGACTTATATTATAACATGTTTTATACTCTATCTGGAAGCACTCCGATGTATTTTTTAAACAGCTTTGAAAAATAACTGAGGTTTGGATAACCTACACTTTCAGCAACCTCAAATATTTTCATATCTGTATGCTTTAATAGATGCTCAGCACTCTCCATTCTCTTAGAAATGAGGTGGGTAGTAAAGCTTTGCTCAGATTCAGTCTTGAATAAGGCACTTATAAAATCAGGTTCAAGGTCTAGATATGAGGCTATCTCCTTTATAGTCATGTATTGGATGTGATTTTCGTCTATATATTCTAGTGCCTTTTTTAGACCAAAGGAATAACCTGTATTCTCAGTTTTTGAATACTCTGTAGCCAGCTCATTAAGGGTGTTAATAACATAGTCATAAAGCTCACTATGATATTTGAAGGCTCTTACACTTTGCGAAATACTATCGTTTTCAAATATTGAGCTTTCCTTCTTACTTTTAGCATATATGACACGAACAATAATGGTGTAAAAGGTATATATGTAATCAATATCCTTTATTAATAATTTATCAAATAGCTCAGAAACATATTTTAGCTGTTCCCTTGCTAAATCGAGTTCGTTTCTGGCTATCAAGGAAGCAATAATATGTTTAGACTTTTCAATCTCCTCTATGTCTGACTTTTCATCTTTAAATAGCATGGGGAAAATAACACTTGCACTGCCCTTGAAGAATTGGAGTGATAGTGCACTGATAGCCTCTTTGCAAGCCTCATTCAGGGCACAAGACCTTTCATGAACAGTACTAATAGCTATTGAACACATATGCTTAGTTCTGATTTTAGTTGCAAATTGGTATGAGTTATTAATCTGCAGTAGCTGGCTCTTAGTACCCTTAAGATTTCCAAAGGCTAGAATAACATCGGGTCTTAGCTTTACCCAATATAAGTTTTCTATACCAACCGAAAGCATATCTATTATGTCAGTAAGTGTTATTTCAAGGCAATTAGTTTGACTTAAGTCAAATGCTATTGCAATTAGATTATCATCAGATATCTTGATAGAAAGCTCGTGTAGAATATCTATCGAAGTATCTCTATTGAATTCTATATTTTCCAATACTTTTTTTATAAATATATTGCCGTTTATTTCATGTACTTTCAAGCTTAGTCCACCTTTTTTCTTTAGGATAATACACAATGTATTTTATGTGTATTTTAAACAAAAACATACTCCCTCAAATGTAAATATGTAACAACACAAAAAGTTCATCCTTAATATTATTTTATGTATAACTCTATTTTATGACATTATATTAATTATAATCAATGTACAATATATAAAAATTTATAGATAACAAATTGTAATTGCTTACAAAAGAGCAAAAAAAACATGAGAAAGTATAATAAAAAATGAGAATTAGCTTTACAGAAGAGTTTAGGTATGAATAGTAACCAGTAAAAATTAATAGTTATGTAACATTTTTTTGTTTCTATTGAAATTAAATTATGTTAATATTATTCTGTGGAGTAATATCTATGAATACTATTATAATATACAGCTTGTAATACTAAAGGGTTAAGTTATCTATTTTGAAGTTCTTAATAGGTATTAGGTGTTTTTACTTTAAGATAAGAAAGGTGAGGTAGAATGGATTTTTTGACTAATTTATTTACAAAAATGAATGTACTTGGGTTTGCGATTATGGGCTTTATCGCTGTTATATTCTTAATAGCAATAATAACAAACCTTGTTATCAGAAGGTCATATAGAGTTATTGAGGAAGACATAATGGATTGGCAAAAGAGAAAGTCAGGGAGCTTTACTCATGAAATATTAAATAAGATTATTGACGAGTACAAAAATACAGCTAGTGGAAACTATAATGAGGTAAATACGCAGGCTATCATTGAAAAGGTTTTTAACTCTAAGCTACGTAGATGGTTGGTAGGAGAACGCTTTATAAAGAATACAAACTCACTGTTGATTACTCTTGGATTACTTGGAACCTTTCTGGGACTTACCATAGCTGTGGGAAATATAGTGGAAATATTTACGCAGATGAATTTTGAAGAAATACTTAATTCTAGTGAGGCGTTTATAAGCGGCATAATGTCATCACTTGGTGGTATGGCAGTGGCTTTTTTGACAAGTCTAGTAGGTGTGTTTTCTTCAATACTCTTAACTATTATTCTTACTGTATTTAATTTGGAGGAGGCTAGAGAAAGCCTGATGGTTAGTATTGAGGAGTATCTTGATAACACCGTTTCTCTTGTAATTTCTAAGGACAAGGAAACTGAATATACAATGATGAATAACATATTACGGGAAACCTTTATTGAATTCGGAGAAAAGATTGAGGGAACCTTATCTCATACAGTTAATAGCTTTGCACAGAGCTTGAAGTCGGTTGTTATGGATGTCAATATCTCATCCAATGCACTGGATAACTCTATAGAAAAGTTTGATAATTCACTTAGTAGTTTTTCCTCAAATATGAAGGATATGAATGAGTTCAATAATAATTTAAGAAATAATATTCAAAGAATGGATGCAAACTTTATTAAGGTTACTGAATCCTTAGAAGAAACCTCAAAGGTGGTAATTAAGAATTATAATGGAATAGAAAAATTTTCAGACAATATAAAGCATGCGGCGATTGAAATGACCTCATATAACAGACAGGTTATTAATGATATCAGCACCTTGGTACAGCAGCTTCAAGATAGCAGTGCCTTTATCAAGCGTCTTGCTGAGGCAATTGATAGTGACATGAAGCAACATTCGCAGGAAATACAGCTTTATCAGGAGAAATTCTCTACTGTTATGAATAAGCTTAATAATGAGATTAGTACCTTGGGACAGCATGCAGCACTCTCGTTCTCTGACGCGTTAGCTCAAAACAGCACTGAATTAACAGACAAGATTAAGAATGACCTTGAAAAAACACTTTCTGGGCTTTTTGAGGTTATGAATGTATTTAAGGAAAATGAAAAGCTGTTTGCAAAAACAATAGCATCACTCCCTGACCAGACCTTGACTTATAACGAAGCAGCCATATCTAGGATAGAGCGTAAGCTGGATGAGGTTAAAAAATATTAGTAAGCTATATAAGATTGTTATAGAAGGCAAGTATAGAAAGCTTATATAAAGGCTCATATAAAGGCTCATATAAAGGCTAGTATATAAGGCTATGGAGGGAAGTAGAATGAAAATAAGAACGCGGAATTTTAGAAGGAATGAGGATAGGGAGAATTTCTGGCCAGCCTTTACAGACGTAATGTCTAATATTGTATTGGTATTAATATTTCTTGTGCTAATGTCAACCTTTCAACAGATTATATCATATAAAAGCTTAACCACTAAGATTAATGAGGCAAAGGACAAGCTTTTGAGTACGGAGCAGGAGCTAAATGATAAGAAGGTTGAGCTTACTGATATTGAAAGCTTACTTATGCTCAAAGAAAATGAGCTTGAGAAAACCAAGGCTGAGGTAGAGCAGGGGCAAATTGAATTGAAGCTATCAGCAAAAATGCTTGAGGATAGAGAAAAAATCATAGCAAATAGTAATGAGGAGCTTGCAAGCTTGAGAGCAAAGCTGCAGGAAATTTCTGTTCTAAGAGTAGATGTTATTAATTCAGTAAAGCTTTCTATTGAGGAGGCACTTGGAGACAGTTTTACCTCTAACGGAGCAGCGATTGTAACTGTTGGGGAAAATGCTAATTTGGTCATTAATGAAAGTCTTCTATTTGGCTCTGGTTCAGCGGCTATTTCTACAAAGGGCAAGGAGCTGTTAAAGGTATTCGCTAAGGCGTTTGAAAGGGTTTTAGATGACCCAAAGGTTAGAGATAATATTGATACCATTAATATTGAAGGTCATACAGATACAGTGTCCTCATCAGCAAAGAACCTTGAATTATCATGTGAAAGAGCATATAACGTAGAAAATTATATGTTCCTTGCAAATCCTAGTTTAGAAGCGAAGGGCTATGGGAAATACTTTTCTGCGAAGGGATTTTCAGAATATCGTCCAATAGTTGACTCTGGAGATAACAAGGACGTGGCACAGAACCGTAGAATAGAGATATCAATAAACATTAAGGATGCTAATGTAAATAAGATTATTGATGAATATTTGTTTGATAGCAAAGAAGGGCAAAGTTGAGGGGTTTAAGGCTATATAAAGCGTTGTGTTTTAAGGGAGGTCTGATAAAGTGAGTATAAATAACGGTAAACAACAAGCAGATATAGCTGTGAATGCTGACATAGTAAAAAAGATTAATCATTATATTGACAAAAACCCACTGAAGGCTTTTGGACATTATATGCTTGGCAAATGTTACATGCACAGTGGTCTTCATAAGGAAGCAGAGAGATGCTTTAAGCAGGCTTTAAGACTTGAATCTAATTATACCTATGCTATTGTTGGATTAATTCAATGCTTTTCAAATAAGGGAGAATTTAAAAAGGCATCAAGCTTATATGCTGAGCATATATCAAAATTGCGAAAAAAGCGTATATATGGTATTAAAATATTAAGAGAGCTTTCTAAATTATATGATACTGATGTATTTACACAGCACAGGGGCTGGTATTCAAAAATGAAATTTAACGCTGGTATTAAGAGCATAGTTCACTCAATACAGATTAGTCAATACAATATCGTTGCATGTGTATTGCTTGCTAGTTACTTTTTAAAAACCCATAATATGCTTCAGGGAGTAAATATGGCGTTAAGAGAGACTGTAGAATATATAGGCATAAATGATAATTTAAGGTGGGGTATTCTAAAACAACTCTCAAAAGAGGATTATTCTATTATGGAAAACAGTGCTATAGCTTCTAAGTTTGATTTTATACCTCAGCATAGTGATAACGCTGAGTATGATAACAAAATACTGAGCTATATTTTTCAAAAAGGTAATTCTAATATGATTACAAGTGCCTTTGAGTATATGTATGAGAGTAAAATAGAGATTAGTAAACAAAATGTATGGAATTTTATTTACTTTTCAAATAAGGAGCGTATATACTCTACTTTGCTTTATAAGTGTATTAAGCATTTGCTGGAGCAGGGATGGGTAGATAGATTATTGTATGATACAATTAAGGTGCTGAAGGATTTAAACATTGTTTCTGATGTATCAGAGCAGTATAAGATTTTTAAATTGTACGGGTATTAGTAGAGGAGATAATGACAGAATGATTTGCATAAGCTGTAGAGATATAAGTTTTTCTTATGGTATAGATAAAATACTTGAAAATATTTCATTTAGCATACAGGATAATGATAAAGTGGGTTTGGTTGGGGTTAATGGTGCGGGTAAAACCACCCTTTTTAATATTTTGTGCAGAAGAATAGAGCCAGATACAGGAGATATTAATATATTAAAGAAGAGTTGCTCTATAGGGTATCTAAAGCAGAACATGACAGTGGATTCGTCAAAGACTTTATGGGAAGAGGTTTCTGAAAGCTTTCACCATCTAATTGAGATGGAAAAAGAGCTAAAAGTACTCGAGACAGAAATGGGTGTAATGGATCATAGGGTTGAGAGCTATACCCAGCACTTGAATAAGTACTCAGAGCTATCAGAAAAATTCGCCCAATTAGGAGGATATGAGTATAATAGCTATATACGTGGAATTTTAAGAGGCTTAGGCTTTAATGAGACTCAATTTTATTTGAGTGCCAGTGCCTTAAGTGGCGGTCAGAAAACAAGGCTAGCATTAGCCAAGCTACTTGTTGGACAGCCAGATATCCTTATGCTGGACGAGCCTACAAACCATTTAGATATAGAGGCTATTTCATGGCTCGAGGATTTTCTTAGTAATTACAAGAAGTGTGTGTTTATTATTTCCCATGACAGATATTTTTTAGATAAGGTTACTAAAAAAACAATTGAGCTTGAGCATCAACAGTGTACTGTAGCTGAATGTAGCTACTCTGAATTTATGCTTAGAAAGAAACAAAATAGGGAGATACAACAAAAGCACTATGAAAATCAGCAAAAGCAGATTAAGAAGATGGAGGCTTTTATTAAGCAGCAAAAGCAATGGAATAGACAAAAAAACATAATAGCGGCAGAAAGCAGGCAAAAAGCTATAGATAGAATGGAAAAGATTAATGCTCCTAAAAAAGCTCCAGACAAAATCAGAATTAAATTTAGAAGTGAGATTATAAGTGGAAACGATGTTTTGTTTGTAGAGGGCTTGTCAAAAGAATTTCCTGGTAGAAAGCTATTTTCTGACCTCTCATTCCATCTAACAAAGAATGAAAGGCTATTTCTTCTAGGACCTAATGGGTGCGGAAAATCAACATTATTAAAAATACTAGCAGGTGTACTTCCTCAGACAGAGGGTAGCTTTGAATATGGACATAAAATATCAGTAGGCTATTATGATCAAGAGCTTTCACAGCTTGAGGAGGATAACACAATACTGGACGAGGTATGGAACGAGAATGGAGAGCAGAGCGAGGTAATTATACGTAATACGCTTGCTGTATTCAATTTCTCAGAGGATGATGTAATGAAGAGGATTTCGGTATTGAGTGGTGGAGAAAAGAGCAGGGTTATGCTATGTAAATTAGTTCTTTCGGGACATAATTTATTGATATTAGATGAGCCGACAAATCACCTTGATATCTATTCCAGAGAGGTTTTGGAGCAGGCTATAAATGACTTTGATGGTACAGTGATTTGTGTTTCTCACGACAGGTACTTTGTAAATAAGTTGGCAACAAGAATCATAGAAATGGGAAACATTCCGATAATTGATGTTAGTGGTGATTATGAATTTTTCTTGAAATATAAGAGGCGACAGGCAGAGGTTAGCGAAAGCATTAGTACAGGAAATGCCTTGAATAGTGAAGCAAAGGCTGTATCAGAAGGGAAAATGAATTATGAAGAACAAAAGCTAGTGCAGGCTCAAAAACGAAAATTAGAGAAGGAATTAAATAATACAGAAAACAGGATAACAGAGGTAGAGGAAAGAATTACTGCCATAGATGAAGAAATGGTAAGTGAAGGTATAGTTACTGACCATGTAAGGCTTTCAGAATTAAGTATAGAAAGAAATCAGCTAGAAAGCGAGCTGGAGGAGCTGTATGAAAAGTGGGAAATGCTTGGGAATATGGAAGCTTGATGTATATTCCTTTTTTGAGTTTTTAAAATAACCCATAAATGAGCTAAAAAGAGGATGTTTTACATCCTCTTTTTAGTGCTGAATTACACTCTATAAGCAAACACTCATTAATTCTATTTTATTCCCTTAAAGCAAGCCTCTATATGCTCATCCTTGATATCCTTCTTTGTTAAGAGACTAACAACTATAGTAACTATAATTGAAAGTGTTAGTGCTATGACTATCGGGTCAACAAATGGCCATACCCCTGTAGCTATGGTATCCTTCTTGAATATCAGATTACAAATAAATAATACGGCTGACTCCTTCTTATGGAAGAACATCATCCATAGCATGCTTGCAGAAAAGCCTGTAATCATACCTGAAACAGCTGCTACCTTAGACATATTCCTAAAGTAAAGTGCCCCGACATACATAGGTAGGAATGCAGCAGCACAAATTCCAAAGAAAAGACCTGTACTAATAGCTATTGCCTGATTCCATACAGTTGGTAGAATATATGCAAGGAAAACCGTTAATATGATAGCTATTAACATACCAATTCTGGATCTAAGCATAAGAGTGTTCTCATCCTTACCCTCTGAATCAAAAATATCTCTGCCCACTGCAGTTCCTATTGCATGGAATTGAGAGCTTATTGTTGACATCCCAGCTGCTACGATAACTACTAGGAATACTGCAACAAACCATCCTGGCATAAAATTGGACAAGAATACTGGTATAACGCTATCTGGGTTACCTGCCTGTGCGACAGCTATCTTGCCAAACCTTTCATAGAAATATACGTTAGATAATGGCCCTATAACAAACGCAACTCCAGTCATTAACAATATAAAGAGCCCACCTACTGGAATAGCTCTATTAAGTTCACGGTCACTCTTTACAGTCATAAATCTTACCGAAAGCTGTGGTTGTGCTAGCACACCAATTCCAACCCCTAAGACAATTGAGGATATAACAACCCACCAGTTTATGGAGAAGGCTGTTGGCATAGAGGTCCATCCGTTAAAACCAGGAGGAGTTTTTATAGCCTTTACCTGCTCTAAAACAACTGGATCAGTCATCAGATTCTTTAACTTTTCATGAGCAGCACTGACTCCACCGAGGCCACTATATACAGATACAAGAAGAATAGCCATACCAACAAACATTAGAGTTCCTTGAAAGGCATCTGAATACATAACGCCCTTAAGCCCCCCAAAGAAAACATAAACGGCAACAATTGCAGCGAAGAAGAATAGTGCGGCATTATAATCAATATTAAGATTATCCTTTATGAAAGTAGCAGCACCAATCATAACTGCTGCTGTATAAACTGGCATAAATATAAATATAACAAGTCCGATAAACCTTTGTATCAGCTTTGATTCAAATCTTTTACCTAATAGCTCTGGAAATGTATGAGCATCAAGATTATGTCCCATTTTTCTAGTTCTTTTGCCAAAGAAAACAAAGGCTATGAAAATACCAAGAAAAATATTTAAAAAAGTAAGCCATAAAAGACTCATGCCAAAATAACCTGCAACACCTCCAAAGCCGACTATAGCAGAGGTGCTGATAAATGTAGCTCCATATGAAAGTGCCATAACCATGGGGTGTATTTGGCGGCCGCCAATAAGATAGTCCTTTGAGCTTTTGGTATGTTTATACCCCAAGTAGCCCAGATATCCGACAATTGCCAGATAGATAACTGTAATTGAAACTTTTAATAACATAATATGACCTCCTGAAATACTAATGATTAAAGTGATTCATTGATTTCGTTTTCCTTTTGTTCCCATTTAAGCTCTTCTTGTATGTCATCCTGTTCAGTATCCTTACCTTTGTTCCAGTTGATAATGCCATACGCAAGACATAGGATTGTACTTAAAATGCATAATAGGTAAGCCATAAATACACCAAAGTCCAAATTGCTCATAAATAGAACCTCCTTCATTTGATTTTAATGATAACACTTCTACTATCACTAATTTAACCTATGAGAATAATATATAAAATATAATGCATGTTTTCAGCTTGTTTTTAAAAAAAGATTATATATGTAAAATTAACGTTAAAAAAAAATCATTTTAAGTAAATGCTTATAATAAATGATGATAAAATTGGTAGCTTTTTATTCATAATTACTAATTTAATAGTTGACAAAATGATTTTTTGTTATATAATATACATACACCCCTCCGAGAGGGGGAGGGGTGTATGTGGCAAGGGGGAAATGTAAATGGAAAATGAAAAAACTTTGATATTAAATCTTTTGAAGACTTCGAGGGGGCAGATAGAGGCTGTTATTAAAATGATAGAGGAGGATAAATACTGCATAGATATTTTAAATCAAATTCTTGCTGTTCAGGGTCTTATTAAAAAGTCAAACAGCCTATTATTACAAAATCATCTTCGCTATTGTATAAAGGAGGCATTTTTGAACAACGAGGGAGAAGAGAAAATGAATGAGGTGGCGATACTTATTGATAAGTACATTAAATAGTATTGGTATAGTTTTTATGTATATTTAAACAACGCCAAATAGCGTATAAATATACAACAATGAAACATATTCTATGTGGGGGTTTTAAAATGGTTATTCGGTTTTTTGTAAGCTTATATGAGCTTTTTATTGACATGTCATTTTATATGATGTTAGGACTACTTCTAGTAGGAATACTCCATTTCTTTTTAACTAGGGATTGGGTTATTAAGCATATAGGTCAAAATAGAAGTGGGGCAGTTGTTAAGGCTGCTTTATTCGGCGTTCCTTTACCTCTATGCTCTTGTGGGGTGATACCTACGGCGGTTTTTCTTAGTAAAAATGGTGCTTCTATAGGTGCAGTCAGTGCCTTTTTGATTTCTACACCTCAAACCGGTATTGACAGTATTATTGCTACATATGGCATGATGGGGATAGTATTAGCAATATATAGACCACTTGCAGCTTTTTTATCAGGTGTAATAGGAGGGTTGGTCATTAATAGATTAACTAGTAATGGTGACACGACGATTACAAATAATGAAGCAATAGCTTGTGAGGCTCATGCCCACTCAAATGATGATAGTGGTTGTCAAGGCTGTAAAGGTACTCAGAGCTGTAGTGATAGTGAGATAGCATGTTGTAGTGAGCATAGTAATGATTGCTGTAGTGACAGCGAAATAGCATGTTGTAGTGAGCATAGTAATGATTGCTGTAGTGACAGCGAAATAGCATGTTGTAGTGACCATAATAGCGGATGCTGTAGTGAAGAGCAGACCTTATATGATGCAGACAAAGTAGCAAAACCTATTAAGCTTATTTCTGGTATATTGAAATATGCTTATGTAGATTTTTTAAAAGATATTGCTAAGCATTTTGTTATTGGTCTTATTATTTCTGCAATAATATCCGTTATCATACCTGATGCCTTTTTTGCAGGAACATTTCTTGGTAGTGGCTTTCTTTCTATGCTTGTTATGATAGTAGTTGGTATACCTATGTATATCTGTTCGACCTCTTCTATTCCAATAGCATTAACCTTTATTGCTAAGGGAATAAGCCCAGGCGCTGCTTTTGTCTTCTTGTTTGCGGGGCCTGTTACTAATGCAGCATCATTAAGTGTGTTATCGAAGGTTTTGGGTAAAAAGGTTATGACACTTTATGTAGGCTTGGTAGCGGTATTAGCTGTTATATTTGGATTACTATTAGATTTAATTATTGAAAAATTTAATCTTAGCATTAGTTTTGCAAAAGTAATGGGGATGCAGTATAGTGATAAAAGCCTAATTAAATATGTAATCGCAACAATCTTTTTCATCTTAATTGTCTGGCATCTAATAACACTTTTATATGCTAAAATAAAGGCAAAGAGAGCATGAGCTTAATATCTATGATAGCGTCGACAGCTTAGGGTTCTTACTACCAATAATCAAAAACTTATCTACACCTTTATGACTTTATTTATATATAATAAATAAGGAGCTAAAATCACTTTATGGTATGTTGGTTTACATCATATAAGTAAAGATAGCTTTAATTATATTTAAGTCAACATAGATAGTGGAAGGCTGTAATTATTAATAACGCAAGCTACAAAAAAGTGATACTATAAGCATTGAAATACGGGTGATATGATGATTTATCTGGATAATGCAGCGACTACCTTTCCAAAGCCAGAGGTTGTATATAAGGAAGCTGATATTTTTATGCGTACCTGCTGTGCCAATCCAGGAAGAGGTGCACATAAAATGGCTATAAAATGTGCCTCTGTAGTTTATGACACCAGAAAAGCATTAGCTGAGCTTTTTAATATAGAGAATGAAATGGATGTAGCATTTACTAAAAATGCTACAGAGGCTATTAATATAGCCATTAAAGGTATTTTGAAAAAGGGAGATCATGTTATTACTACCTGCATGGAGCATAATTCTGTATTGAGGCCTTTGAAGGTAATGAAGGACAAAGGAATAATAGAGGTTTCTGTTATTCATGCAGACAGCTATGGTAGAATAAGAATGGATGAGTTGAAAAGAAAAATACAGAAAAACACAAAGATGCTAGCAATTACACTTTCCTCAAATGTTACAGGAACATTAATGCCAGTTTGGGAAATAGGGCAGATAGCAGGAGCACTTGGGCTTGTGTACCTTCTTGATGCTTCTCAGGGGGCAGGGAGCGTTGATATTGATGTAAAAGCACTTGGTGTAGACATCCTTGCATATCCCGGACATAAAAGCCTGTTTGGCTTTTCGGGTACA
>QKEK01000179.1 GCA_003251775.1 Clostridia bacterium
TATCAAATTTGAAGTTCGTTAAACGCTTACATATTAAGGCTATATCTGCATTCTCATAATCTCCTGATATGCTTCCAGCACCTTATTACGAACCTCAATTGCTAGCTGTAAGGATATGCTCGCCTTTTCTGCTGCAATCGTTACATCATGTATGCTATCTATTTTTCCCGTTATGAAGTCCTCTGTCACTTTATCTGAATCCATTTGAAGCGAATTTACCTGTCCAAGTGCATCTTTTAGATAATCACCAAAGCTTATTGACTTCTCTTCTTCAGTCTTCTTAGCTTTATTCATTTCAGATATTACATTATTAGCAATACTATTTACGCTATTGACAGCCATTAATCTCCCTCCATAAATACAGCACTCATTCTATTCTTATTTTAGTGTTAAGCTCGTCCTATCTCCAAGGCTTTGTTTGCCATTCCCTTTGTAGCATTTATCATGGTAACATTTGCTTCGTACGCTCTGGTTGCAGATATCATATTTACCATTTCGGTCACTATATCCACATTTGGCATTCTTACTATACCATTCTCATCAGCATCAGGATGACCAGGGTCATACACCTCTTTTAGCGGAGAACCATCCTCAACTATTTTTGATACTCTAACACCACTACCCACAAGCTTTGCCTTGCTCGCGTCTGAAAGGTATTCAGAAAATGGTGCCTGTTGACTTCTTTCTTCAAAAAGCACAGTACGTCTTCTATACGGAGTGCCGTCCTCAGTTCTGGTAGTATTTGCATTTGCAATGTTTTGTGAAATTACGTCCATTCTTAGTCTTTGTGCTGTCAAAGCCGAAGCACCAATTTCCAAAGCACTAAAAGCACCCATCTAAATCACCTTCCTCCCCTGATTACCGATTTCATGGTATTAAATTTTCCTGATATCCTTTGAACAAGAAGATTATATTTTAGATTATTCTTCACCATCAACGCCATTTCCCTCTCAATATCCACATTATTTCCATCAATACGAACACTAGAGGTTGCATAATCCTCTTTGACCTCTATGTCAATTTTATCAACTTTTTCTTTACTATTTTTAATACTTTTATCCAAGAGCTCCTCAAAATCAACCTCTTTACGTTTATACCCTGGCGTATCAACATTTGCTATATTTTGAGAAATTGCTTCATTACGAAGCCATGTAGCATCAAGAGACTTTTCAATAAGAAATGTTTTTCCTAACAACTTATCTAGCATTTGTATCGCTCCTTAATACAATCATTTAAGATTATATAGTTTATCCTTCGTAGTATATTTCGACATTTGTCCACATTAAGTTAAGCCTAGTTTTAAGCTCACTTCTACACTATGTACATATTATCATATTTTATATTAAAAAACAACAAGATGTAGTATCTTTAATCAAAAAAAAACATTTACTTACTACCATATACACTAGCATAATCAACTTATTAATCCATAACTTACTATACATAATATAATTAAAATTAGTCAAAATATTAGTATAGGAGGTGAGAAATCATGGCATACAACAAAACTGCATTTGACAACATGAAATACGAAATAGCTCAGCAGGTAGGCGTTAACCTTAAGCAAGGTTATAATGGAGATTTATCTTCTAGAGACGCAGGTAAAATTGGTGGTAATATAGTTAAGAAGGTATTCCAGAACTACACTGGAAACAATTACCCTACTAATACTCAATAACAGGAACCCCGATAGCAAAGATTCTATTAGCACAATCTATTAGAATCTGCAAAAATTAATGATGAGGGCCAAAATGAAGCTTCTACTTCATAGCCCTCATTTCTTGTCATAATCACAGCAAGTCCACAAGTCAGTAACTCATATTCGTTTTAATAGCTTTGTATTCTTATCAGCTCTTGTCCTTTATTATACTCAATTCTGTTTTATTTTATGTATTCTTAGAAAGCTTTTATTAGTATGTAAGGGTTAAAAAAGCTTCTGATTTGATAAAAATCAAGGTTATGACTCCTCAAAGAAGCTCTTTTGCCTTCTCATTGATACATTCATGATAACGCCAAATGCTATCAAATTGGTAATCATTGCAGTTCCCCCATAGCTTAAAAAGGGAAGCGGAATGCCTGTAACTGGCAGTAAACCAATACACATTCCTATGTTTTCAAATATATGGGAAATATACATGGCTGTCAAACCAATAACAAGAAAGCTCCCGTAATAATCTCTGGAGGTTCTGGCAATATAAATACACCTGAATATTAGTAGAAAGAATAAAAGTACAACTATAGCAGCACCTACAAAGCCTAACTCTTCACCTAAAACACTAAAAATAAAATCAGTATGATTAGCAGGAACAATTGCCTTTTGTACACCTTGAAATAAGCCTCTTCCATACATTTGACCAGAACCAATCGCAGTTTTGGCTTCTGCAACCTGCCAGCCTTTATGGGTCAAATCCTTTTCAGGGTTTAAAAAAACTAGAATTCTATCCTTTTGAAATTTGTCCATAAAGAAATTCCAAATAATCGGTGTTGAAGCTATGAAAGCAGCCAACGATATGAAAATAAACTTATATGGAAACCCAGCAATAAAAATCATTACCACAAAGATAACGCCAATTACCATACAGGTTCCCCAGTCAGGCTGTAAAAACACTAAGCCAAATGGTAGTGCAAACACTACCAATATAATAAGTCTATTAAATTTGCCTTCACCCTCTAGTAGCCGTTCAAAGTAAAAGGCTGCAAGCAAAACAAAAGCAAGCTTACTTAACTCCGAGGGTTGAAGGTTGAAGCCTCCTAAATTTATCCAGCCTTGTGTCCCACTCTCTTCCTTACCTTCTCCTATAAAAAGAACCAGAACCAATAAGCCGAGTACTCCTAGATAAACAAAATGACTCAACAGCCGAAAGCTCTTATAATCAATAGCCGCAATTATAAAGCTACCCACCAAGCCAACAACACCTGCAACAATTTGCTTAAACATATAAGAGTCATCGCCCTCAGTAGCACTTCTTAAAACAATGAGACCCACAGTTGTTAGAGCCGCTACTATTATAAATAAATAGTAGTCAAAATATTTAAATGCATTTACACCCCTTGTTTTCTCAACAATATACAAGAAATAACCTCCGATTCCACTTATTTCTCCTGTACACTATCCAAAACTACATTCTTATTCTCTGAAGCCATACCCATTTTATCAGTTATTAATATTTCAGTTTCAGAAATATTATCTTCATTATCTTGAGCATCTGCATCTGGCACTGTTTTTATAGAAGCTTCATCAGTATGATTTTCCAAAGAAGCATTACTATCTAAATCAATTTGATTTTCTTCTTCCTTTATCTTTTTTATTATTTCAGCATACACCTTATCTTTATCAGGTATGCCACTCTCACCTGATTCTTCCGTCTTGCCCTTGATACGTGACCTGATCAACACAATTGAAAACATGATAAAGAATATTATAGCTAGAACCATGTTGATTCTGAGATTTCCCAGCATAAGATTGTCTGTACGTATGGGCTCCACCCATGCTCTCCCTAGCCCATACAAAAGCATATAGAGGTAAAAGACCTCTCCATCCCTTTTCTTATTCCTTCTGAAAACCAGCAGTATGATAAAAACACCTAAATTCCAGAGAGATTCATACAAAAAGGTTGGATGCACTGGTAGTTCTGGGTTTACGCCTGGAATACTTTCTAAACGAAGCGACTGTTGAATTTTACCACCTGTCATTCCCCATGGTAGTGTAGTGTTTCTGCCAAACACTTCTTGATTCACAAAATTACCCCATCTCCCTATGACTTGCCCCAAGGCAAAATAGGGTATACAGAAGTCCAAGTAATTTAGCATACGTATTTTTCTCTTCTTACAAAATAGTATAGCTGCCATTAATCCTCCCAAAAGACTCCCGTACAAAGCCATTCCACCATGCCAAATTTTGATTATCTCTGCTGGCTCGTTAAGGTAATATTTTAGGTTAAATATTACATAGAACAATCTTGCACATATAATAGAAACTGGAGCTGCTACTAATACCATATCAATAATATCATCCTGCTTGATATTATATTTAGGAGCATGTCTAAGTGCTAGTATTATACCAAGTGCAAATGCTAGTGCAAAGGAAATCCCATACCAGTGTATACTGAATGGACCTAATTCCAGTGCAACAGGGTTTAATTCAAACTCAATCCCCAAACCAGGAAATTTAATCGTGTTTATTCCCATAATTATGTACATCCCTTTCTTCAGGTACAAATCTAGGTTGAATGAAAATCATATATTTATACCTTCTATATCTAATTCATTTAAATAGGTAATTTTCTTTCAACCTTACCCCATCAATAAATCTTTAATAGCTTTTTTACGAACTAATCCCAATATCTCCTACTCCGGAAGGGGAGAAACCACCGAAAAAGCTATTTCATTCGAAAAGTGTTGCTTAAATACACCATTTATATACTCATAGTCAATTGTATCATAAATTTCATTATAGTCAAACATACTAACATCCTTAAAAAATACAGAGATAAAATTTTGAGAAATTCTCTCTACAGAATTTAGTTGCTTGATAAATCTTCCCTTGTGAGCCTTTCTGATTCTCTCACAATCTATAGCACTCAAGGACCCCAAAACCATTTTATTAATTTCTTCTATCATCAGCATCCTAACCTTTTCTGGATCAGTTGTCTGTCCTCCCCACATTGAAAAAGCGTAGGTCGGTTCTATATTGTAATCAAATCCAAAGGTACTGTTAACTAAACCTGCCTCATATAGCCTTTCATATAGCAAAGAGCTTTTACCCATTATTATTTCTAGAATTATCTTCATGGCAACCTCTCTTTTTATAGCCTCAAGTCCTTTGCCACAAAAGCTTATATCCTTAATGCCCATCTGGAATAAATGCGTAGAAACCTGTAGTCTTTGCTCTACAATTTTTTCAGCAGGAGTATCGCTCTCATTTTCCACTACTCTCTCTATTTTATCATATTTGTTTTCAAAGTATATGCCTTCTTCTACCATATTAAAAACATCCTCTGGCTCAACATCCCCCACTACAACCAGTATCATATTTGATGGTGAATAAAAGGCTCTATAGCACATGTATAATATATCCTTATTAATCTGACTGATACTCTCGACTGTTCCAGCAATATCTATCTTAACAGAATTATTATGATATAATGCTCTAAGCAAATTAAAGAAAACCCTCCACTCAGGGTTATCCTCATACATCTTTATTTCCTGTGCTATGATGCCCTTCTCCTTTTCTACACTTTCCTCTGTAAGATAAGGATTTTGTACAAAATCAAGCAAGAGCTTAAAGTTTTCATTAAACGTATCAGTACACGAAAACAAGTACACCGTCTGGTTAAAGCCTGTATACGCATTTGGATTTGCCCCTAGGGCTGAGTATTTATCCATCACGCTTCCATCCTTTTGTTCGAAGAGCTTATGCTCTAAGAAATGAGCTATACCGTCAGGAACCCTTGTTTTAGCTCCTGTCTCAGGTACAAAAAATTCACTGTCTATAGATCCATAATTCACTGCAAAGGTTGCATATTTTTTCTGATACCCCTTCTTAGGTACAACAAAAGCCCTCAAGCCACTATTATGCTTATACTCATATACCCTTTCATTCAGCTTTTTATATTCAATTACATTATAGTCCATTGTTATGTTCACTCCTTTCTACAGGCACAAAGCTAGGTTGAAAGAAAATCTTAAATCTATACCTTCTCTGACGTAAGAAAATACACTGTATCCAATCCTATACCCTTAGCAACCTCAACTATATCCTCAACGCTAACCCTTTTGAGCTTATCAAGCATCATTTCAAAGCTCTGCTCAATACCAATTAGCTTCTGACCCAAATAGTAATCTATCACATTTATCTGATTATCCTTTAGAGAGTTTAAGCCAGTATCATATGATTTATACGCCACCTGAAGCTCTTGCTCTGAAATATTTCCCGCTTTCATTTCCTCAATTTGCTCCATAATAATCTTAAACGCTTGTTCCTTGTTTCCCAAATCAATGCCACTACCAATAATCATCAAGCCCCTATATTTTTCAAGTCGTGAAAAGGCATAATATGCTAGACTTGCCTTCTCACGTACATTCTGAAATAGCTTTGAATGAATACCTCCACCGAGAATACTATTATAAAGCATTAGTGAATAATACTGTTCACTGGTAGGCTCGATATTTGTCATAAATCCCAGAGTTAGTTTAGCCTGATTTATATTCATTTTCTCTGTAATATTATTTGGTTCAGGTCTCTGAGGCTTTATTACAGTACCTTTAAGTTGATTAACATTATCTCTTACAGCCTGACTAAATTTATCCTTGACCTCATCTATTTGAGATGAATTAAAATTTCCCGAAAGGTAAATATACCCAGGTAATGTTTTCATAGCATTTACATAGTGCTCATACAATGAACGCTCGTCTATTATATCCAAATCCTTGATTCTTCCATATTCATATAGTGAGAATGGCTCATTTTGAGTCATTTCTTCAAAGCATCTGTCTATTGCATACTGCATCTTATCATTAACCCTGCTTTGAATACGGTTTTTTAGATTATGTTTTTCTTGCTGTAAATACTCTTTATTGAAGGCTGAATTTTCTACACGCGGAATAAAGATAGCATTATATATGAAATCAAGACAAGCCTCAAAAATTTTACCCTCTTCATCCTCTGTATATTTATCAGCTACATAATCTATGTGGAAAAAAATAATTTGGTATTCTCCCTTTTTTGTAACTCCATAATTGAAGCTAGCACCATATAATTCCTGAAGCCTTAACGCTAGCTCCTTCTGTGATGGATACTTCTTACAGCCCCTCCCCAATACTGCTGGAAATAGGGCATTTTGTGTAACTGTTTTCTCATTTATATTATCAATAAAAAATAACTCAATACAGTTTGTTTTAAATTTTTCATGCTTTATATGAAAAATCTCAAAATTATTGATATCTCCTACTTTGGTTACACCTTCATTGATTGTTTGTGTTTCATTAACAGATACTTTAGTAATGCTATTACATTTCATACGCATTTTCGTACATACCCCCTTTTGAGTATATTTCGTTGCTGTATATTTATACGCTATTTTGCGTTATTTTGAATAAATATACATAGCTTAAATTACATACACTACATAACTTATATTACATAACTTATATTACGTAACTTATATTACGTATAACATTTATCACATTATGTCTTATAACTATTATTCCAGTGTTATATTATCTTTCCTTGGCGGTGGTGGTCCAAAAAACTGATAATAGTCGCATTCAATCATCCCATTGTAAAGCTTTCTCTTTTTATCAGCCTTTCTTCCAAATAAACGCTCAAATGTCTTATATGATGTTAATATATAGTATGACCACGTTTCAAAGCTTTTAAACGCTTTACCCATATCTTTGTAGAGTCTCTCAATCTCCTTTTCCTCACCCAATCTCTCTCCATAGGGTGGATTACAGATAATAAAACCATAATCATATCTTGAGCTTACTGCTTTAAAATCCATTTGCTGCAAATGAATATGCTTATCAACCCCTGCCAGCTTAGCGTGATATCTTGCTAAGCTTATGCTCTCTCCACTAATATCTGAGCCTTGTATTCTAACCTCTCTATCAGGTTCTATCAGCCCACGAGCCTCCTCAAATGCCTCTGTCCAATACCTCTCAGGTATATTGGGCCACTCCTGAGATATGAACTCTCTATTGAGTCCAGGAGGTATATTTAATGCAATCAGAGCCGCTTCTATGGGAATAGTACCTGAACCACAAAATGGGTCGATTAACACCCTATCTTTCTTCCATCTGCTAATTAATAATAACGCACTTGTCAAGGTCTCCTTCAGAGGAGCTGCACTTACAAGCTTCCTGTAGCCTCTCTTGTGCAGACCAGCACCCGAGGTATCAATGGACAGTGTTGCTATATCATTAAGTAGACTTACTTCTATTTTGTATTTAGCACCTGTTTCCTCGAATATTTCCCGCTTATATTTTGTTTTCAGCTTCTCAACGATGGCCTTTTTGACTATTGCCTGACAATCTGATACGCTGAACAGCTTTGACTTAACTGACTTGCCCTCTACAGGAAAAATTGCATCCTCTGGAAGCCACTGCTCCCATGGAAGCGACTTTGTTCCCTGAAAAAGCTCTTCGAAGGTCTCTGCCTTGAAAGAGCCTACCTTTATTAATATCCTCTCTGCTGTTCTTAGCCATATATTACTCCTACAAATGGCTCTAAGGTCTGCCTCGAAGGTAACTCTGCCATTCTCAACCCTTTGGTTGTCATAGCCCAGCCATTTTAGCTCCCGTCCTACTATTGACTCTATTCCAAACACTGATGTAGCTATCAGTTCAATTTTATCCATTTAGTACTCCTCTTATCAACAATTATTCATTTGTCTAAAATTATTCCTACATATTATGTCTTTCAATTACTCATCTATAAAAGCAGCTCCCACCAAGGAATTCCTTTACTATTGAATTATCAGGAATATCCTTCGTCTCAATAGGCAAAAAGTAGCTTAGAAACTCAATTAACCTGCGTGCCTCTGCATATTGACTCTGCTCAGGTGTAATCTCTTTAAGTACAGGCTCAGCAAGACTCCTTAAAACCCCTAGCTCATATATCAGAGAGGAGTTAAACATAATATCTGCTTGCTCCTGATAAGGGAATATGTTTTTTTCTTCGCCTCTCCTTACTGATGGCCATCTATCTATAGTAGATATCGCCGAGACACCCCTAAATTGAAAATCTCTGGTTATTCTTCTTATTTTTCGGCTATCTGTAGTGGGTATTCTATTATGATTATCAATTTTCATTGAGGTTATTGCACTTACATAGATTTTGAATTTGCTATTATCCTCTACCTCTGAGGTTAGCTTAGGATTAAGCCCATGTATTCCCTCAATAACTAATATATTTCCCTCTTCTAGTCTTAATTTTTCACCCTTTTCTTCCCTTTTTCCCATTTTAAAATTGTAAATAGGCTTTTCTATTTCCTCACCCTTTAAAAGAGCGTTTAGGTGCTGATTAAAAAGCTTTACATCAACAGCCTCAAGTGCTTCAAAGTCTTTTTCACCAAACTCATCTACAGGCGTATTCTCCCTATTAAGGAAGTAGTCATCCAGAGATACCATAATGGGGACATATCCATTTACTCTTAATTGTATTGATAACCTATGTGCAAAGGTAGTCTTACCAGACGAAGACGGTCCAGCAATAAGAATAATCCTTTTTGGAATTGTTGAAAAGCATATTTTATCTGCTATCTGACCAATCTTTTTTTCATGTAATGCTTCGGATATGCGTATTAAATCGCCAATATTATCGTTCATTATTATTTCATTAAGGTCTCCCACGTTCTCTACGCCTAATATTTTGCCCCAATTTCTATATTCGGTAAATATTCCAAATAGCTTTTCTGGGACCTTTATATCAGGTAAGCTCGTAGGGTTTTCTTTATTCGGCAATATCATAATTAAGCCATTTTCATAGTACTCTAGCTTAAATTTATCAATGTATCCAGTTGAAGGCACCATATACCCGTAAAAATAGTTTTCTATATCATCAAGTGTATACATTGAAACATACGATTTTGTTCTGTATTTGATAGCCAAATACCTGTCATATCTTCCCTTTTCCATTAGGAGCTGCTTTGCATCCTCAAGTGGAACAACAAGCTTATTAAAGGGCACATCCTGTTTTATAAGCTCCCACATTTTAGCCTCAATAGCCTTGACTTCCTCGGATATTAGCTGTTGCTTTCCGTCTCTTAGTATCTCAAAGAAAATTCCTCTACTGATTGAGTGACAAATTGCCGCCTCTCTGTCAGGGAATAAATCCTTAACCGCTTTTATAAGAATAAACTTTAAACTACGTTGATATATCCTGACACCATCATCATCAGTAAGGTCTACAAAGGAAATCTCACTCTCTTCCTCTATAGTATGTGTCAGCTCCTTTAGTTCATTATTTACTTTAGCTGCCACAATTCTGGATTTATAGCCTTTCTGTTCTTCCTTACTCAACTCAACTAAGCTTACACCCTTTTTTACTTCAACAGCTTTTCCATTCAGCCTTATTGTTACTTTATTCATGTATTATCCTCACTCTAGAATAGTCCTAATGTATTGCAGTAATTCCTAAACAATAGGAACTCTATTATTCTCACAATTACATTATTACTTAAGCTCTATCCCTATAATCATTACTGGGTACTATCCGTACCATCAGTTGTTTCTGTAGTATTTACCGACTCTTCAGTGCTTATTTCAGCAGTACTATCAATGTCAGAAGTTGCACTCTCTGTAGCATCATTAGTCTGTGCTTCAGAGCTATTTCCTTCAGTACCTTGCTGTGAGCTTACACCAGTAGTTTGACTTGGTACAGGTGTAGCTACTGGAGTTGGTGAAATCTTAAAGTCTTCATCAGTTATTTCAATTCCGTCAAGAACCTCCTTTGAAGGCAATAACAGCTCCTCTCCTATTTTTATGTCATTATAATTTGTCTTATTATTATATTTTGCAAGCTTTTTGTAATATTCTACGGTTCCATACTCCTTTATTGAGATTTGCCTCATATTATCACCAGCTATTATTATATACTTCTTAATACCCTCAGAGCTATCAGCATTAGATGTTTCACTACTAGTTGCCTCGCCTGAGCCTTCATTTAGTGTAGGTACTTCTCCATCAGTACTCTTATCCTCGGTGCTTTGTTGTGTTTCTTCGTCATCACTCTCTAGTGGTACTGGAGATACAATTGCATCTCTATCAACATCCTTATTATTGTCCTTACGTGCATTCTTATTCATCATACTAACCATCCAGACTACCATTGCAATTAAAAGAGCCGCGGTCAATACTACCAGAATTATTTGAAGTAATCCCTCATATTTCTTCAAATCCTTCTTACTATACTTAAACGAAGGAATCTTAACCTCACTGTCCTTATTCTTTTCTCTATAGCTTACCATATTAGTTCTTTGTATATTATTTGTCTTTTTAACTGGCATACTTGCATCAGCTTGATCAACCCTAATCACCATTATGGTTACATCATCCTTAGCTCCGCTCTTTTTTGCTTCTGACAGTAGCATATTGGCTATGTAAGCACTATCACTCCTCATGGAGAGTAAATCCTCAATTCTTTCGTCCTCAACATAATCTGTTAAACCATCTGTACATAAGAGAATTTTATCCCCCTCACGAATGTCTAGCACATCTGAAATCTGAACCTCATCTATATTATTGCTTCTTGAACCAAATTTATTAGAATAAAGCTCTGCCTCTTCATCAGTAATAATACCTAATTCCAACAGTCTTTTAGTTTTAGCATAATCTACTGTAAGTGGCTTAAAAACACCCTCTCTCATTAGAAATGCCTTTGAAGTCCCTAGCGTTAACGCAGCTATCTGACCCTCGGTTAATATAACTCCTGAAAATCCAGTAGAATCAGAGTCTATGCTTTCATTTTCTCTTTCTTCCTCTTTCTTGCCAACCATAGGAATGTCCATCATACTATCTGCCAGTCGTGAAACCTCTTCTATTCGTGATTTTAATTCAACTATTCTGAACTCCATATCTCCAGAGTTTATTGCTATCTTTTCATGATACTTTCTAAGACTCTTAACCATAGACAAAGCAGAGCCTTCTTTTTTAGATTTTAGTGTAAGCTTATCAGAAACCGCAAACACAAACTCAACACCTTTGTTTTCAAAGGATGCCTGAATACTGTTCGTCTGTCCTTCTGATGTAAATTTTCCATTAAGGTAGAATTCATCTTTATTATCACTTACAACAGTACCCTTTTGTGATATTACTGATACATTGACTTTCAACACATTACCCATATAAGCTCCCCTTTTCGACAGTTATCTTCTCCATTCTTCATCAACATCATATCATACTAAATCTTGGGTTTCAACCTCATCTAGTATTTTTTTCACCGATTTCTCGAATTTACTCCGTGGGAGCATTATTAAATGTCCACAGCCTTTGCATTTAATTTTTATGTCTGCTCCTACACGGGTAATTTCCCATAATTTACTACCGCA
>QKEK01000143.1 GCA_003251775.1 Clostridia bacterium
GAACGTTCTACCATTAGCCCTACTATACTGTCAGGTTTTACACCTTTTTCTCTCAATACTCTTGCCAGCTGGTTGGCTTTTTGATTTAGCTCTTTGTATGTTAACTGCTTGTCCTCATATACTACTGCTATATTATTCGGTGTCTTTTCTACCTGCTCTTCAAACAACTCATGTATTGTTTTGTCTTTTGGATAGTCCACCTTTGTATTATTAAATTCATGCAATATTTGTATTAAATTCATGCAATATTTGCTGTTCTTCCTGTTCTGATAATATATTTATTTCTGACAGATTAATTGTAATGTTGGAAGCTATTCCTTCCAGTATATTCATATAATGCCGAGCAAGTCTTTGTATTGTGTCTTTACTGAATAGTTTTGTACAATATTCAAGATCAAAATATATTCTACCTTTTTGCTGGGTTGCATTTAATGTCATGTCAAACTTTGATATTCTGTTCTCTGTATGGTATGGCTTGAAGCGTAAACCATCTATTTTTATTTCCATATTTCCGGTATTTTGAAGTACAAACATTGTATCAAACAGGGCATTTCTGCTCATATCTCTTTTAAGGCCTAACTTATCTATCAGTTCTTCAAACTGGTAGTCCTGATTTTCATATGCTTTTAGGGCATTTTCTTTTACTTCTTTTAGTAATTCTTTAAAATTCATATTACCTTTTGGTTTATTTCTCATAGCAAGGGTGTTGACAAACATTCCTATTATATCCTGCAAGTCTGCATGTGGTCTTCCTGCTATTGGTGAGCCAACTATTATGTCTTCTTGTCCTGTATATTTATAAAGTAATGTATTGTATGCCGCTAGAAGTACCATGTACATCGTTGTTTGAGTCTCTTTTACTATTGTTTCTAGTTTGTTTGTTAGTTCCTGTCCTGCTTCAAATGCTAACCTGTTGCCTTCAAAGCTTTGTATTGACGGTCTTTGAAAGTCTATTGGCATATTTAGTACAGGAATTTCTCCACTTAATGTGTTTAACCAGTGTTCTTCCTGTTTCTTCATACTGTCTGATTTTAATAATTCATTCTGCCATGTTGAATAATCCTTGTACTGTATTTTAAGTTGTTCAAGGTCTTTTCCTTCATAATGCTGTGTAAATTCTTTTATCAGCACATTCATTGATGTCCCGTCTGATATTAGATGATGCATGTCAAATAACATAAGATGCTTATTTTTTGCTATTTTTATTAATCCTAACCTTAAAAGAGGTGGTTTAGATAAATCAAATGGTCTTATAAAATCTTTGATTTTCTCATTTTTATTATTTTTATCTGATTGTATATATTGTATCTTAAATTTAACTTTCTTGTATATTTTTTGTACTGGTTCGCCGTCTACTGTTTGAAATGATGTTCTAAGCGATTCATGTCTTCTAATGATCTCTTCTAATGATCTTTCTAGTCTGTCTTTGTCGAGATTTCCTTCAACCTCTACCACTGCAGGCATATTGTAGCTTGTACCTGCTCCTTCAAGTTGGCTCAATATATACAACCTTTTTTGTGCAGAGGAAAGAGCATAGTAATCATTTTCATCCACAGAAACTACTGATTCATATATATTTCTTTCTGAACTCTTTATATATTGTGCAAAGTCTTTTATGACTGGCTTTTTAAACACTTCTCTAAGTGGTATTTCTACATTAAATTCTTTATGAATTTTTGATACAAGCAAAGTAGCTTTTAGTGAGTGTCCACCAAGTTCAAAGAAGTTGTCATTCATGCCTACTCTTTCAACTCCAAGAACTTCCTGCCATATTTCTGCAAGTTGTTGTTCTGCTTTATTGGTTGGTGGGGCATATTCTACTGACTTACATATACTTCCATCAAGCTCTAGCATTGCACTTCTATCTATCTTGCCATTTGGTGTTAACAGCATTTTTTCTAATTGTACATAACTTGACGGTATCATATAATCAGGTAGTTCTTTTGACAAGTGTTCCCTTAATTCCTGTATTGATAATTCTACTTCTGCAACTATATAAGAGCATAGATATTTATTACTGGTTTGATCTTCTTTTACCAGTACTACTACTTCTTTTATTTGTTCATGCTTTCGAAGCTGTACTTCTATCTCTCCTAACTCTATTCTGTAGCCTCTTATTTTTACTTGGTGGTCTATTCTTCCTAAAAACTCTATATTACCATCAGCTAGCCATCTTGCAATATCTCCTGTACGATACACTTTTTTTTCTTTTTCTACTGGATTGACTAGAAACTTCTCTTGTGTTAGTTCTGGTCTGTTTAAATAACCTCTTCCAACACTATCTCCTGATATATATAATTCACCCCATACTCCAATAGGTTGTATTAATTTTTCTTTACTAAGTATATATATTTTAGTATTTGAAATTGGTGCTCCTATTGGCGGAATTAAAGGGATATTTTTACCAGTCATTGTTAATGCAGTTACTACATGTGTCTCTGATGGACCATAATGATTATGCAGATAAATTCCTCTTCGGGATATGAATTCCCTAAATTCTTCTGTTATTATAAGCTGTTCGCCTGCAACAATTATGTGTTTTATACTAACTGGAATTACATTCTCATACTCTCCTTGGGTTGCTATAAATTTTAAAAATGCTGTTGGTAAAAACATTATATTTATATTATTTACTTTAATAAAGTCAAACAGTCTGGCCAATACTTTTTTGTTTTCTTGATTTATAATACTAAGTCTTCCTCCTGCAAGCAGTGTTGAGAATATTTCCTGATAGCATACATCAAAACTCATGTTAGCAAACTGCATTACATTAGTACTAAAGTCAATACAAGTTTTGTTATACTCAAAATATATAAGATTGATTGCATTCTTATGTTCAAGATTTACGCCCTTAGGCTTTCCTGTTGTTCCTGATGTATATATTGTATAAAGTAAGCTACTAGATCTAGATATACTTAGTAAATTTTCATCGGATTTTTCTTTCAACTGTGCTTCAATATTGTTTAAAAGAATAATTTCTCTTTCATTGCTTATCTTCTTGTTTCCTGCTAGACAAGTACCTGAAATATTATCTATTTTTTCGTTTGAAATCAATATTTTTATCCCACTGTCGTCTAGCATTGAGGTTACCCTATCTTCTGGATAATCAATATCTATGGGTAAATACGCTCCTCCTGCTTTAAGTACTCCCATTATACATATTATCATCTCTATTGAACGTTCTACCATTAGCCCTACTATACTGTCAGGTTTTACACCTTTTTCTCTCAATACTCTTACACCTTTTTCTCTCAATACTCTTGCCAGCTGGTTGGCTTTTTGATTTAGCTCTTTGTATGTTAACTGCTTGTCCTCATATACTACTGCTATATTATTCGGTGTCTACCTGCTCTTCAAACAACTCATGTATTGTTTTGTCTTTTGGATAGTCCACCTTTGTATTATTAAATTCATGCAATATTTGATGTTTTTCCTGTTTGCTTAAAATTTCTAGTTGCGACAATTTTATTTCTGGTTCCTGAATTATACTGTTTATTAGCTGTTTTATGTGTGAAACCATTGAATTAATAATTCTATTATCATATTTAAGTGCATTATAGTTAAATCTTATTGATATATTTACTCCAGGTATTATCAGAATGCTAAAATCATAATTTGTTTGTTCAAAGCTATTTATGCTATCTAAATCAATTTTAATTCCACCATACTCATTGTTTTCTTTTTGTATTTGCTCCATTGGATAATTTTCAAATACCATAAGATGGTCTATTAATTCATTTTTTAATATAGTCATTGTTTGTATCTGTGCAAGAGGCAAATAGCTATACTTTTCAGAATTTATTGCTTGCTCTTGAACTTTTATAATTAGTTCTTCAAATGTTATATCTTTTTCAACTTTTATTCTTACAGGTACTGCATTTATGAATATACCTACCATTTCTTCTATTCCATCTATTTCTGGAGGTCTTGATGATAGTATGTTCCCAAATACGACATCATCTGTGTTATTATATCTTTGCAATAGTATACCCCATACTGCTTGAAATAGCGTATTTAGTGTTACTTTATTCTGTTTAGCTAGTATGGATAGTTTTTCTGTCGTATTTTTGTCTATTATACAGTCTACTGTTTCATTTTTGTATTCATTTTTTATTTCCGTATTTTTAATAGACGGTATAACCACTTTTTCTTCATATGCCG
This sequence comes from Clostridia bacterium, assembly GCA_003251775.1. Lineage (GTDB taxonomy): Bacteria > Bacillota > Clostridia > DSM-8532 > SZUA-474 > SZUA-474. The sequence goes on from QKEK01000143.1 coordinate 4,162, forward strand.
CAAGATAATCTGCCCAATATTCTTCCGCTTCTTTTTTATCCTGATTGTTAATCCAGTTTATATATTCTATAAAGGATGTAGTTTTACTTTTCTGTACAGATATACCTTTACACAGTTTTTCGTAGTTTTCAAAAAACTCGCTAAATACTATAGGCATACACCATCCATCCATTATTATATGATGGAAGCTCCATATAAGCCTATATTTATCTTCACCTTTTTTTATTAATGCAAGTCTTAACAGGTTGTCCTTTGTAAGATCGAATCCTCTTTCCCTGTCTATTTTCTCAAATTCTTCAATACTTTTTTCTCTTTCTCCTTCTGTCATATTAGTCTTATCTTCAAAGTATATCTTTAATTCCCTTTGTTTTAATACTAACTGTCTTGGCTCTTCAACTTCTTTATATACTATAGCTGTTCTTAATATATCATATTTTTCAATAAGAATGTTTATACTTTTTTCCACAAATTCAATATCTACATGTCCATTTATATCAAAAGATGTCTGTTCGGTATATGCAAGGGACTCTTTATCCGCTATTGCGTGAAATAACATTCCTTCCTGCATAGGAGTAAGTCTATATATTTTGTCTATATTCTTCCCATATACATTAATTATTCTTTCTAATTCTTCAAAACCTAATCTTAAATCACCATAATCTGACGATGTATGTTCGGTTTCTTCTTTTAATAAACAGTAATCTATCACTTTTGTCAGAGTCTTTTTATAGATATCAGTCAATCTTTTAATTATTTCTCTTTTGTATTGTTTACTGTTATATGTAAAGGTCATTTCAAGCTTATCCTGTGCCACTAATCCATTTATATCAAGCTTATAGAGCAATTCAGAATCTGGATGAATACTTTGTCCTATTGGCATTTGAGATATACTAAATATATTGTTTTCTATATCCTGTCCAAATTGCCCAAGATAGTTAAAGTTTATTTCTGCCTGTTTTTCAAAGCTTAATTCATTTATATTCTGTTCTGGTGATAGGTATCTTAGTATATCGTGTCCTATACCTTTGTTAGGTATTTTTCTAATACTTTCTTTTGTTGTTTTTATTGCTTTAGGTATATCTTCTGAGCTACACCCTTCAAGTATTACTGGATAGCATGATGTAAACCACCCTACAGTTCTTGATATATCCGTGTCTTCTATTATACCCTCTCTTCCATGGCCTTCTGTATTGACCATTATAGTTTTATGTCCTGCCCACTCATTTATCGCAATACCAAGACTTGAAAGGAGTATATCGTTTATTTCTGTGTTGTATGCAGTGTTTGCCCTTTTTAAAAGATTTTTTGTATCCTTTTTTGATAGTTCAATTTTTATACTATTTGAATCCTCTCTTGTTCCACCTTCTACAACATTGTCTATATATATTTCTTCTACCTGTTTTTCGTATATCGATTTCCAGTATTCTTTTTCCTTTAACAGTTTTCCTCCTTTTGAATATTCCAAAAGCTTTTCAGACCAGTCTTTAAATGACTCTGTTTTCCCTTGAAGTTCTATTTCCTTCCCATCTAAAACCTGTTCATAAGCTGTTCTTATGTCTTCAAGCAATATCCTCCACGATACTCCGTCTACTACAAGATGGTGTATTGCTACTAGTAGATGTTCACCACACACAGTTTTAAATAATCCAAGTTTCATAAGAGGTCCTTTGCTTAAATTGATACCTCCTTGTATTCTACTTGATTCTTTTTCTATTACTTCTTCATAATCAACACTGGTTGTTAAATCTATAGTTTCCAGAGTAAAAAGTCCTTCTTTTTTTAATCCTTCATTGTACTGTACTATTACATTGTTTTCCTTTTCATAAATCATTCTTAGTGCGTCGTGATGTTCCACTATCTTTTTAAATACTTTACATAGAATTTCTTCATCAAAACCTTCTTTCTTATATAACATTACAGCCTGATTCCAATGGTTCATTCTTGTAAAGTTCTTCTTAAAGAACCATTTTTGTATTGGTGTAAGATTTACATTTCCTTCAACAGTACCCTGATACGATTCATCTTTAGTACTTATTTTAACTAACTCCGCCAATTCACGTATGGTAGACTTTGTCATTATATCTTTTATCTCAAGCTTCATCCCATTCTTATTTAGACGTGAGGATACCTGTATTGCCTTAATTGAATCGCCACTAAGATCAAAGAAATTATCGTCTATACCTACCCTTTCAGCACCAAGTACTTCTTGCCAAATTTCTACTAATCTTTGTTCTGTTTCATTGGTAGCAGCTACATATTCTACTCCCGTGTTTATACTCCCGTCAAACTCAGGTAGTGCTTTTCTATCTATCTTACCGTTTGGAGTT
>QKEK01000120.1 GCA_003251775.1 Clostridia bacterium
GTTATTAATGATAACCCACTTCTGACTACCAGATTAAACAAAAATGATAAAGAAACAAAGGGTAATGACCCTATAAGGATAGTAGTTGATAGTACAGGGAGAATACCACTTAATAGTAATGTACTAAAAACTGATTCTAAAACGCCAACCATTTTGGCAACCACATCACGAATACCCAAGGATAAGGAAAGGAGTCTTTTGCATATGGGTATACAAATCATTAAGGCGGAGAATAGTATGGGTAAGGTTGACTTAAATATACTAATGGATAAGCTATATAGCAAAAACATAGACAGCATACTTTTAGAGGGTGGAGGAACACTTAATTTTTCTGCATTAAGTGCAAATATAGTTGATAAGGCTATGTTCTTTGTTGCACCCAAAATAATAGGTGGCAGTAACTCGTTAACTCCTGTAGAAGGAGAAGGGATTAGTTTAATGTCAGATGCGAAAAATCTGAAGAATATACGTATAAGCAGATTAGATGAGGATGTTTTAATAGAGGGCTACCTTTAGTAAGAGGAGGTAATATATGTTCACTGGAATTGTAGAGGAAATTGGGAAAATTAAAAATATTATTAAAGGTGCGGAATGGTTAAACATTTTAATCTCCTGCAATACAATCCTTGAAGGTACAAAAATAGGTGATAGTATTGCAGTTAACGGTGTTTGTCTTACAGCTACTGATATAGGAGAAGCTTGGTTTAGTGCACATATAATGCCTGAAACATATAGAAGCACTAGCCTAAGCAATAGCTGTATGGGAAGTTCTGTTAACCTTGAGAGGGCATTAAGGCTTACAGATAGACTTGGAGGACATATGGTTTCAGGTCATATAGATGGTACTGGTACTATTAAGTCAATAACGACAGAGCGTAGTGCAATAATAATTACAATTGAGGCTAGTGCAGAGATACTAAAATATATAATACATAAAGGCTCAGTATGCATAGACGGTACAAGCCTTACTATAGTACATGTAGATAATACTTGCTTTAAGGTTTCATTAATTCCACATACAGCTAGCTATACTATCCTAGGGGAAAAAAGAGCTGGTAATCTGGTGAATATAGAGTGTGATGTGGTAGGAAAGTACATTGAAAAGCTGTTTGATAAGAGTTATCAATTAGATAGCAATGTTCAACCAGCAAAGAGGGATATATCTATAGACTTACTAAGGAGGAATGGGTTTCTTTAGCCTAATATAGTAGTTGGAGTATATTGCATTAATGTATATTTATACGCTGTTTTGCGTTGTTTTAAATAATACAAAGCTAATAAATCGGGAGGTGATTTTTTGGTATTCAATACTGTAGAAGAGGCTATTTTGGATATTAAAGAAGGAAAAATGGTGGTCGTTGTAGATGATGAGGATAGGGAGAATGAAGGGGATGTTGTAATGGCAGCCCAGAAGGTAACACCTGAAAGCATTAATTTTATGGCTACAAACTGTAGGGGGATGATTTGTGCCCCTATAACCAGAGCAACAGCTTTAAAGCTGGAGCTACCCTTAATGGTGGAGGAAAATCAGGAGCATTTGAGGACGGCCTTTACCGTAACTATAGACCACAAAAGCTCAACCACTGGCATTTCAGCATTTGAAAGAGCCAGAACGATAAAGGAGCTGTCAAATACTAATGCAGATAGCTCAGATTTCGTTAGACCAGGGCATATATTTCCACTGGTAGCAAAGGAGGGAGGTGTACTTAAACGCTCAGGACATACAGAGGCTGCTGTAGACTTGGCAAGCATGGCTGGACTTCACCCCTCTGGTGCGATATGCGAGATTATGAATGAGGATGGAACAATGGCAAGAGTTCCACAATTGATGGAATTTATAAAAAAGCATAATCTAAAAATAATATCTATAGCAGACCTGATACAATACAGGAGAAGCATAGAAAACCTAATAAATAGAGCTGCATGTGCAAAGATGCCAACTAGATACGGGGACTTTGAGATTATTGCTTATGAAAATAAATTAAATGGTGAACATCATATAGCTATGGTAAAGGGGGATGTTGCAAATAGTCAAAGCCCTGTCCTTGTAAGGGTTCATTCTGAATGTCTTACAGGGGATGCGTTTCACTCTATGCGTTGTGACTGTGGAGAGCAGTTGAATTCTGCATTAAGTCAAATAAACAGGGAAGGCGTTGGCGTTCTGTTGTATATGCGTCAGGAAGGAAGAGGGATAGGCTTAGTAAACAAAATACGAGCATATGAGCTTCAAGATCAAGGGAAGGATACAGTAGAAGCAAATGAATTATTAGGATTTCCTGCTGATTTAAGAGACTATGGTATAGGAGCTCAAATTCTTTGTGATTTAGGATTAAAAAGAATTAACATACTTACTAATAATCCGAAAAAGATTATTGGACTTAAAGGATACGGTCTGGATATCGTTGAAAGAATCCCTCTTCAAATTGAAGAGAATGAAGTCAACCGCTTTTATTTAAACACTAAGAAGGATAAAATGGGGCATTTACTAAGCAAATTAAAAAGTATTACAAATGAAACCTAAATTAAAAAGAAAGGATTGGATACAATAATGAATATTAAGACTAATGAAGGAAACCTTATAGTAAAAAATCTTAAATTTGGTATAGTTGTAGGTAGATTTAACGAGTTTATCAGCAGTAAGCTTTTGGGTGGAGCGGTAGATGGTTTAATAAGACACGGAGCACAACAGGAGGATATTGAGATTACATGGTGTCCTGGTTCCTTTGAAATACCACTGATAGCAAAAAAGATGGCAGAGATGAAAAGGTTTGATGCAATAATTTGTCTAGGTGCAGTGATAAGGGGAGCAACCTCGCATTATGACTTCGTAGCTGGTGAGGTTTCAAAGGGCATAGCAAAGGTCTCCTTGGATTCAGGTATGCCCGTAATTTTTGGAGTTTTAACAACCGATACTATTGAACAGGCTATAGAAAGAGCAGGCACAAAATCAGGCAATAAGGGCTATGAAGCGGCTGTTACAGCAATAGAAATGGCAAATGTGATAAATCAGTTGACATCTAAACCTAATTGAGAATAAAGAGTAACTATTCAGACAATAATCTTTATATGTTTTACTGTTGCTTTTAAGCACTTAAGTGAAGACTTGAGGCATATAAAATAAGTTGTACAGCTTCTAGTTGTTAATTGCCCTAAAAGGCTTAGTGTGGTTCGTATGTCTGACCTTTAGGGAGTTTACGAACACCACTT
>QKEK01000023.1 GCA_003251775.1 Clostridia bacterium
AATCTGCTAGAAAGCTTTAAGGCACTGGAAGCTTTGGAGAATAGGATATGTCATAATCTAAGAACAGTTCTTCAGATTGATGCCAAGGTAAGACTAGTTGAGCCAAAGTCGATTGAAAGAAGTACTGGCAAGGCTAAGAGGGTTGTCGATGCTAGGGATTAGATGAAAATTTGTTTGTGCAATGGTTTAACCCCTAAGACTACATTAAAAAATAACAACAACATAATCTGGGTATAAAATTAAGTTATTGTTTCATATTTCTATGCTTTATGATAAAATTAGAAGGATGCTAGGTTTATGAAAGCATAAAAGGTAATAATGTAGTATTGCTTAATAATATAGTAGTTTCAATAATAGCTAATAAAGATATAATACAAAGGGGAGAAAAAAGATTGAAAGAAAATTACCTACTAAAATGATTTAAGTAGAGAAGGTATAAATATATGATTTTCTTTCAACCTAGATTTGTGCCTGAAGAAAGGAATGAACATAAACATGAAAAGACTAATGCTTGGTAATGAGGCCATAGCGAGAGGTGCATATGAAGCAGGAGTTACTGTAGCCTCTGCATATCCTGGTACGCCCAGTACCGAAATAACTGAGAATATAGCAACATATGATGAGATATACTCAGAATGGGCACCAAATGAAAAGGTTTCTTTAGAGGTGGCGATTGGTGCGTCCTTCGCAGGGGCAAGAGCAGTATGTGCTATGAAGCATGTTGGTGTTAATGTGGCTGCTGACCCTTTGTTTACAGCATCCTATACAGGAGTAAATGGCGGTTTGGTCATATGTGTAGCAGATGATCCTGGTATGCACAGCTCACAAAATGAGCAGGACAGCAGACATTATGCACGGGCGGCAAAGGTACCAATGCTTGAGCCATCAGACAGTCAGGAATGTAAGGATTTTGTTAAAACAGCTTTTGAATTAAGTGAGAAATTCGACGTGCCTGTGTTTATTCGCTTATCTACCAGAATATCTCACTCTCAGAGCGTTGTTAAGCTAGGAGAGAGAGTGGATTTTAAGCTTAAAGAATATAAAAAGGATTTTGGTAAGTTTGTTATGATGCCTGCTATGGCTAGAAGAAGACATGTTATAGTGGAACAAAGACAGTCTGATATAGCAAGCTTCTCTAATTCCTTTGAATTGAATAAAATAGAAATTAAAAGTAAGAAAATTGGCATAATCTCAAGCGGCATAAACTATCAATACGCTAAGGAGGTTTTCCCTGATGCATCATTTTTAAAGCTGGGTATGGTATATCCATTACCAGAAAAGCTAATAAAGGACTTCGCTAAAGAGGTCGAAACACTTTATGTGATTGAGGACCTTGACCCTTTCATTGAAGAGTTTTGTAAGACAATTGGTGTAAAGGTGATAGGTAAGGAGAAGCTTCCTATTATTGGTGAATACAGCTCTGCACTAATAAAGGAAAAGCTTTTAGGACAAGCGGTAGTAACAGAGAAAAAGATAAATGATGAGACCCCAATAAGACCACCTGTAATGTGTCCTGGCTGTCCTCACAGAGGGATGTACTACGTTTTGAAGAAGCTGGGCTTAACAGTTAGCGGAGATATAGGTTGTTATACTCTTGGAGCATTGCCTCCTAGTGAGTCAATGGACACCTGCGTATGTATGGGTGCAAGTGTAAGTATGGCACATGGGTTTGAGAAGGCGAGAGGAAAGGACTTTTCAAAAAAGACTGTTGCCGTTATCGGGGATTCAACCTTTATCCATTCAGGTATAACTGGGCTTATTGATATTGTATATAATAAGGGGACATCAACAGTTATTATATTAGACAATTCAATAACTGGAATGACTGGGCATCAGCATAATCCCACTACTGGGTATACAATCAAGGGCGAGCCAACAAGACAGGTAGATTTAGTTAAGCTAGCTCAGGCTGTAGGTATAGAACGAGTAACAGTATGTGACCCATTCGACGTAAAGGGATTTGAAAAAATAGTTAAAGAGGAAATAGCTACAGAAGAGCCTTCTGTTATAATAACTCAAAGACCATGTGCATTGTTAAAATCTGTTAAGTATACTGGTCCATTAAGGATTAATACTGAAAAGTGTACTAAGTGTAAGATGTGTATGAAGATTGGCTGCCCTGCTATAGTTGATAAGGGTGATTCTATGCTGGTTAATGAGGCTTTATGTGTGGGTTGCGGATTGTGCACCAACATTTGTAGGTTTAGCGCATTTGAGAAGGCGGGTGAATAAAAATGATAGCATTGAATATTATGATTGTAGGGGTAGGAGGTCAGGGAACTCTTCTTACCAGTAGAATTTTAGGAAATGTTGGAATGAAGATGGGCTATGACATAAAAATGTCAGAGGTTCATGGAATGGCACAAAGAGGGGGAAGTGTTGTAACCTATGTTAAGCTAGGAGAAAAGGTTAATTCCCCTATTATAGATAAGGGTGAGGCTGATATTGTGCTTTGTTTTGAAAGACTTGAGGCTTTAAGGTGGATAGATTATGTCAAGGAAGGCGGAAAGCTATTATTAAATGATCAAAGGATTGACCCTATGCCAGTTATTATTGGTAGAGCAAAATATCCTGAGAATGTTATTGAAAAGGTTAAGGCGAATTATGATAATGTTCAGGCTATTGATGCCCTTGCAATTGCAAAGGAGTGCGGTAACATAAAGGCTGTTAATGTAGTAATGCTTGGATTAATGGCAAAAAGCACTAATATTGCTGAAGAGGTATGGGTCGAGGCTATTAAGGAGACTATTAAGCCACAATTTGTTGATATAAACTTATTAGCTTTTGGGAAGGGATATAAAGCTGAATAAGATTGTTCAAGATTGATATCAAGAACATACAGATATAAGTAGGAATGAATAAAAACGAAGTAGAATAAACATAAGTTGCTATAAGATAATAGAAGTAAAATAAGGAGTGTTAAAGATGGGTATATGGAATCCTGAATATGAGTGTATGCCAAGAGAGCAGTTAAGGGAGCTTCAGGGTAAAAGACTAAAGAAGACTGTAGAAAGGGTGTACAATAATGTACCACTTTATAGACAAAAGATGGTTGATAAGGGTATTGAGCCTGGTGATATTAAGTCTATAGATGATTTAAAAAGTCTTCCATATACATATAAACAGGATTTAAGGGATACCTATCCTTATGGTTTATTTGCTACTCCAATGAGTGAGGTAGTAAGAATACATGCTTCTTCTGGAGAACTGTTGTTGGCTATACAGCAAGGGATATTGATACATGGGCAGAGGTTTGTGCCAGAACGCTGGCTTCTGCATGTACAACAAAGGACTCCTTTGTTCATAATGCCTATGGTTATGGGCTCTTTACAGGTGGTCTAGGTATTCATTATGGAGCGGAAAAGGTTGGTGCTACCGTAATTCCGGTTTCTGGTGGGAATACACAGAGACAGATAGAATTAATGCAGGATTTTGGCTCTAATATTTTGACCTGTACGCCTTCTTACGCTTTATATTTAGCAGAGGTGCTGGCAGAGATGGGTATTGACCCAAAGAAGGACCTCAAGCTGGTTGCAGGAGTTTTTGGAGCGGAGCCTTGGACGGATGAAATGAGGGCACAGATTGAGGAAAAGCTTGGTATATTGGCTTTTGATATATACGGCTTAAGTGAGATTATAGGACCTGGTGTTTCAATTGAATGCGAGCATAGATGTGGCTTACATATTCAGGAGGATCATTTTGTACCAGAGATTATAGATTCCGTGACCGAAGAGGTTTTACCAGAAGGCTCAGAGGGGGAAATAGTGTTTACTTGTATTACTAAAGAGGCATTTCCGCTGATAAGGTATAGAACAAGAGATATTTCAAGACTTGCTTATGATAAATGCGAATGTGGCAGGACTATAGCCAGAATGAGGAAGGTTTCTGGAAGAACAGATGATATGCTTATTATCAGAGGGGTAAATGTATTCCCATCACAGATTGAGAGCGTTCTGCTTGATATGGGTCAGACCTCACCACATTATCAGATTGTTGTAGATAAAAAGGGTATGATGGATACACTTGAGGTTCAGGTTGAAATGACTCAGGATATGTTTTCAGACGAGGTTAAGGAAGTCGAAAGAAGAAATGCGATAGAGAGTACCCTAGCTGTAAGCTGTGCGGTTAAGCTGGTGGAGCCAAAGACCATTGCGAGAAGCGAGGGCAAGGCTGTCAGGGTTATTGATAAGAGGAAGAGGTAGGAGATTGAGCTCTTATATTTATATTGGTTGATAAGGATGAGGATGTAGTAAAGTAACGGATACGCTTTATTACATCCTTTTTTTGTATTAATGATTTCAATTTATATTTTAAGGCCCTTAAATTCAGCTAAATGTAAAAGAATCAACTTATTCGACAAATATCGACAAAACATTACATAAACAATAATATAACTACAAATAATAGAAAATAAAATATTTACAACTATATGATTATGGTATATAATTAGTAATATTGATTTTATTTGAAATATATTTGCTGAAGAAGTAGAAATACAATAGTTTGATTAAATTAAAGTGTTAGTATTAGAAATAACTATTAGTGGAAATTAAACAAAATGGAATATAGAAATATACGTTAATATTAAATGTGCATGGGGCAAGCAACAGTTAATTACTTTAGTGCTTGCTTTTTTATATTTTTTTTTAAAGATGAAGGGAGGAACAGGTTATATTATGCAATAAAAAAACTTATTGCATGTAATTGTTATAATAACTTATCCAAAATTAGTATGATGATTTAGGAATACTATATTAATTAATTTTCAAGAAAGGAATTTTATTATGAAAAGAGTATCTAAAATAGTTGCATTTATTTTATTCTTAGTTTTAGTTGTAAATATCACAGTAGTACCTGTATCAGCTGAGGTAACAGCACCTCAGAACCTGACAGTCAAAGCAGTAGATGGACAGGTGCAATTGAGTTGGCAGGCTGTGAATGGGGCCACAGGATATAATGTTAAGAAATCACAGACGTCAGGAGCATCTTATACGACAATAGTAAGTAATCAGTCGGGAACATCATATACAGATACTTCAGATACTTCGGTTGTAAATGGAAGTATATATTATTATGTGGTATCTGCTATTGACGGAAGTGGAGAAAGTGTAAATTCAAATGAGGTGCTGGCTCAGCCAAAGGCATCAATAGTAGAGCCAAAGGTAGCTGGGGGATATAAGTTTTCTATAGCTTTAAAGCATAACGGTACATTATGGAGCTGGGGTGAAAATACTTACGGACAGCTAGGTAAGGGGAGTATAGGCGGATATAGTTCTACACCAGCACAAATATTAGGTTTAAATGAAATTGTAGATATTGCCCTTGGTTACACTCATAGTATAGCTTTAAAACAAGATGGTTCTGTATGGACTTGGGGATATAATTATTTTGGTCAATTAGGTATCGGTAATACTACAAATAGGGGTGAACCTGTTCAGGTTACGGCAATAAGCAATGTGAAGCAAGTATCAGCAGGAGCACATCAATGTCTCGCATTAAAGGAGGATGGTACGGTTTGGTCATGGGGGTATAATATTCATGGATCACTTGGAGATGGTACGTATACCAATAGTAGCACCCCTGTTCAGGTAATGGGATTAAGCGATATAGTGTCAATACAGAGTGGAGGTTATTCTAATCTTGCATTAAAGTCAGACGGAACTGTATACGCGTGGGGATATAATGCAAACGGTGAGTTGGCAGATGGCACAACGATTAATAGAGCTGCTCCTAAAAAAATCGAAGGTTTAAGCGGTGTTGATAAGATAGCTTGTGGTATAAATGTTGGTGCAGCTATAAAATCAGATGGTTCTTTATGGATGTGGGGTTATAATGCTCATGGTGAATTAGGAGATGGTACAACAGAGTATAAAAAACAACCTGTGTTGGTATTAAATATTAGTGATGTAGATGAAATAGCAGGTGGTCA
>QKEK01000211.1 GCA_003251775.1 Clostridia bacterium
AGAAATAAAACATATGATAGTGAGTAAGATTACCACTAAGTATAAAATTCTTTCTCTAAACAGATAATCTCTCTTTAGTTCTTCTCTTCTAATTTCATACTTTGATAAATCTCTTTTCAATATTGGGTTATGGTCTATAGCTGACTTTAACGTGAAAACTATATTAACTGATAATCTTGGAATAGATGTTCTATATCCATTCTCTGTGTATGCCCTACCTGCCATATCAGCTTTATTGTAGATGTATGTGGGTGTCACAAATTCAAATGCTTCAAAAGTCTTTTCCCATGATTGTGTTTCTAAGAAGAATTTTTCTAAACCATTTATATCATATGAGGATAATATAACAGCTAATTTTCCTCTTTGGTCTATTGGGGTATCTTCATCCTGTAATATTACTCCCTCAGATGCAGATAAAAATTGAAAAAATATTGGTCTATCTATTGCACCTTTATTTAAGTTCTCTACATCACCATTTGCTATTCTGTTAAAGGCTTCCCAAGCTAATGCAGGATTTGCGTGCATTAACATTTCTAATTCAAAAGACCTCTCTGAACCAAAGGATGCACAGTTAGCCGATGTGTCTGCTGTAACTACATTTCCTCTTACAACAAAACCATCTGTAAAATCTGATTGAATCCCTTTAAAAAATGCTTTAGTTTCCACAGCTTCTGATAATACTTTTCTAATGTAGTTATTTGGTTCATTGTATGTATCAAGAGCATATGCAATTTCTTCTGTTGTTTTTAATTCATAAGAAATCTGTAACTGTACATAATCTACTATAGATTGTCCTTGTATCTTAGCCTGTTCTAAATAAAGAGCTAAGGAATTTCTAAGTAGATTCCATTCATCTTTTAACAGTTGTTCCGATTGATTTTTATAATCCTCTTCTAATACCTTTTTAGTAAACCATGTTATACTTCCGAATGTTAATATAAGTATTACTATAAAGAGTCCTAATGCTTTTGTCCTTCTTTTAATATCTATCATTATTATTTTTCCCCTATACATATATTATATCATATTAGGAAAAAATTAGTATTGACATTTTATATAGAGTATGTTATAGTTATTATCAGATAGGAGATAAGATATGAAAAAGATTATGGTTGTAATTTTAATTGTTGTTATGATGGGATGTAATTTAGTGGTTGGTGATGATTTTAATGACGGAGTTAATTTGAGGAAGATTCAGAAAACTGATTTAATTTATATGGAAGAGTGGGAAGAATTAGAAAATTGGCAGGATATAGTTATGTGGATATGGTGTCATGTTTATTATAGTTCTGATGGAGAAAATAAAGATACATGGAACACACCTTTAGAAACTTTAAACAGAGGTAAAGGAGATTGTGAGGATTTTGTTCTACTGTTTATGAATATATATTATGTCAGATTTGGAGTAAAATTAGACATGGCTGCATTAGATGCAAATAAAAGAATTAAAGTTAATGGAGGATATTTCAATCATGCTGAGGTGTTATTTAAAGATGGAAGAACTCTGTGTGTCCTAAGAGGAAGCTTTGGACAGGGACAGAGTATTTCTTATAGATATGAATTTGATTTGTTTTTTAAATAGCTATACCTGCTATAGGGGTTACAGCAGTACCTGTGTGAAATAAATTTTCTACTCCTGCACCACTATAGTATATAGCTATATTAAGAGAATCTACAACTACTATTAAAACACTATAAATAGTACCGTTGGTGTGTTTCACGTATCCTCTTAAACCATATCCAATAACATCTGCTGTATACATATATGATTGTAAGGTATTCCATAGGGTTGTCTGGTTAATACCAGTAGTGCTCGTATAATAACCTATAAGCCATCTAACTCTCATACCATAATAAGGTTTAACAAGGGATAAAATTTCTCCTGTTACAGCTAATGTACCTGAAACTTCTGTAGATTTTAAGTAAGCCACTCCTCCATTAATAACTAAACCTTGACTTAAATAAGTAGTACCTCCAATCGAAAAGTCTGTTGTGCATATTATCTGTGAATCGTTTGCATATAGACTTCCCTGATATATAGAACCACCTCCCTCAGAAGGTATATAACCAAAATCCACTGAACCATTAACTATTGTAACTGTTCCTGAATTAGATGCTCCTGAACTAGAAGAAATTAAACTTCCACTAATATTTACACCACTTATAGTGCCACTAGTGATACTTCCTGTAGCGTTTATAGTCCCACTAAAACTACCATTGGTTGCTGTAAGATTTGCCATAGTTACATTACCTGCACCATCAACTACAAATCCTGTACCATTTGCTGTTGTTGTTCCTGCTTTTAAAGTACCAGCAAATTCTCCTGCTTCTGCATATATAGTTCCTCTAATAATAGCAGAACTAGCAGTTAATTTTCCTGTAGAATCTAAGCCAAACCCTGTGCTTCCAGGGGCTACTGTTCCTCTTGTTAAATTAACTGTTCCAGAAAAAACTGTTTGTGTGTTATCTGCTATATATAACCAAGTACTATTTTCCATATATTCATATGAAGCTCCACCATAGTAAGTTGTTGCTCCTGAAGTGAATGTAACTAAGGCTTTAAATGTATCTCCTTTTGTAGGATTTAAAGCACTTAATTCTGTACCATTAGATATTTCAGCAAATATTCTTTCAAAAGCTATTTCTATCCATTTATCTACACCATTATACATGTATGTATATCTATTCCAGTATTTTACTCCACCTGTAGTTTGAGTTAGAGTACATTTCCATGTATTACCTTTTGCTGGGTCTATAGGAATTGTTGGTTGTTCTTTTATGTCTCCTGCCTTAGCTATTCCTCCAATAGATTGTGAAGGGTCGTCAGGACTAGTGCCTCCAACAGTAACCCCATCAGATAACCATAAACCATTTGCAGGAGAGAAACTTCTTAATAATTCTCCTGTAGTATTACTATATTGTAGCTCTTCCCCTGTATATAAATCATGTTGATATAAAGGTTGTCCAGCATTGGGTAATCCTACAGGAACTCTCTCTACAGAATTTAAAACATTGGTTTCTAATAATCCTGTGGTTATAGTTCCAGGTACTACAACTCTATTAGCATTTAATAAGAGTCTAGTTCCTTCTACTCCAATGTTACCTTGACTATAAGCATAGTTAGCACCTTTATCTACATATATAACTCCAGCACCTATATCTATAATTTTAGTCTT
>QKEK01000306.1 GCA_003251775.1 Clostridia bacterium
CAGCTTTTTTAGCTATAGCACTTAGTGTATCTCCTTTTTTTACTGTATATGTTTTTGTTTCATTATTTTCTATGTACTTAAACTCATTAGATAAGCTTATGGCTTTTTTTGTGTTAACTTTTGTACTCATTTTCAAATCCTTTCATTATGAGATATAGATAGTTAAGCTATAATATTTACATTGACGTAAATCCACCATCTACATTAACTGAACTACCTGTTATATAAGCAGCTGCCTCCGAGCATAAAAAATATACTACCTCGGCAACCTCCTCTGGCTTACCTGGTCTTGAGATTGGCTGAGTAAGCTGAAAGTCTCTTCCTTTGGTTAATTCCTTCATCATAGGCGTATCAACTACGCCAGGACAAACACAGTTAACTCTAATCCCTTTGTAAGCAAGGTCTACTGCAAGCGAGCGAGTAAATTGCAAAATAGCTCCCTTAGACGTGCAGTAGGCTACCCTATTTTTTTTTGCAATATGGCTTTGGTCGGAACCAATATTAACAATCGAGGCATTTGGTGTATTGAGCAATTTATACATGTACTGTGTAACATTAAAAGCTCCATATACATTCGTCTTGATAACCCTATCCCACTCCTCATAAGTAATATTCTCAATCGAAGCATGTAGGTTTATACCCGCATTATTTACTATAGCATCAAATTTGATTTGCTCATTCACGAAATGATTATAGAGATTTTTAACCTGAACATTGCTACTAATATCACAGTGGTGAAAGAAGACACTTCTAGCTTCAAGCTGCATATCAACGATATCGCAGCAATATACGTTATAACCTTCTACTAAAAACTTTTTAACAATTGCTAAACCAATACCATTGCTACTACCTGTAATTAATACGTTTTTACTCATTTCTTTCTGCTCCTTTTGTTTATTATTAATCATTAAACCCTTTTTCCAGTTTATAATTCTTCCACTAATCTGATATTGTAGGTATATTAGAAGATGAGTATATCATTTAATGTCTAACAAATTTAGTAAATCATAATAATTAGTTATAGTTATTTGCGGTGTTTCTAATTGATTTTTGGGAGAATCAAAGAAGTTTTTTCCCCTTCTTAAAAATATAGATAATAGGTCTGCACTATTGGCTCCGGCAATATCCTTTGACAGTACATCCCCCACATAAGCTGAAGTTTTTGAGTCATATCCAATCTTTTTCTGTGCATACTCAAATATTTCAATAGAGGGCTTAGACCTATTAATTTCGTCAGAGAATACAACATTGTTTAATTCAAAGTATTTCTGTAGTCCACTAGAAAATATTTTCATTTTCTGGTTTGAAATATATCCATCTGTTATAACACCAAGCTTACATAACGGCTTAATCGTTTCGACGAAATATACAAAATCATAAAAAGGTGTATTGAGCTGCGTAAAAGTAATCCAATATAAGGTCTCCAGTTCTTTAGCAAAGGCTTCAATATCAAGCCCATATTCAAAGGCTGGATAGTTTTTTATGATTAACCTAATTAAATTTGAAAACCACTCTCTCCTGTCAATATTTATACTTTTTTGAGATAAATCATATATTTCTTCAATTTGCAGAGAATTAAACCGATTGCAAACATATTCTAGCACCTTACCTTCAGCATTAATTGAAGAAACACATCCATCGTATCCAAAGGCTGTTCCGTCCAAATCAAAAATAAATGTCTCAATTAATTTATCCTTGTAATAAATTCTCGCCATGTTATACCTCCAAAACGAATTAGTTATATAGCTTTCTCCATGGATTACCCTTAGAAATATTCTGCCAGTACCACAAAACATCAGCAGCATCAATATAGCTTAGAGACTCAACATCCCCTCCAGTCATTCTTAAGGTATCTAGAATAATTCCTAACTCCTGTTCAACCTCAGCTGCAACCATTGCTGCCTCCATGGGAGTCAAGCCTATGCTTAACAGCCCATGATTCTGTAAAATAATAGCCATGCTTTTATTGGTATATAAAGCTCTCCAGATGTATTCATGGAGTTCGTTACTTGCTGCTGGAAAATGTGGACACCACAATATAGGACCACATTTTGCTATTCTTGCAACATTAATATAAGGCACAACATTGCTGTCATCATTAGGTGGAAAAGAGGATATACACTGGTTTCTAAGCTTAAGAATTTTTTTAGGGCTTAAGCAAGCAAAATTAGTAGCATTCGGAGAATGCAAATGTATTACAGCCATAACACTTTTGATGTTTTTATATACAGCTAAATGAAGATATGTTTCAAATGAAGGCTTTCCTTGCTTTGTTTGAGGCAAAAGGCTCATTTTATATGTTTCACCCTCTGGTAGCATACGCCTTGCATTTCTGTCTAATCCGTGGGTTTTAAAATTCCATATTGACCAATCTACTGAGCAGAGAGTATGCTGAGAACTTTCAGATAACGAAACCTCACAGAAGCTTTCATTCCCCTCCTTCAGAATGTCGAGACTTTCTCCAGATAAGGTTATAATCATACTTTCTGAATCATTAGGGTTTCTAATGCTGATATTTCCACTTGAAGAACCCGGTAGCAAGAAACCCTTCTTATGTAGAAAACACGCAGTTTCCTTTAAATGATTAATAGCAGTATCCATAGCTTCACTAATCCCTCCCTTGTTTTGGTATTATTTAAAGTAATTTAAGTTGTTTATTAATTCTTCAATAATGTACTTTACTCTATTTGAATTGTTCTTCCTCAATTTCTTTAACTTTATTAAATGCCTTAATAATAAACTCCCTTTTTGCGTCCATATTCTCAGTAAAAGCAACAGATAACCATCTATCTACGATTTGACATGCCATAACTGGTGCTGTGACCCAGCACCCCATAGTAATAACATTTGCATTGTTGATTACCTTGGCACGCTCAGCCGATAGTATATCACTGACCAGAGCGGCATAGATACCTTTGTATTTATTTGCTGCTATCACCATCCCCTGACCAGTTCCACAAACGAGTACACCCTTGTCTGCCTTTTTGTCTTGAATGGCTGTAGCTACTAAGTCAGCCTGTTCATAGAATGGTTTAGCTTCATTTGAAGAGTTACTCCCGAAATCTAATAGTTGAATATCTTTATGGTTTTCATTCAAATGCCTTAACACGTGCTCTTTCAAAGGGTATCCAGATAAATCACAAGCAATTGCTAAAATCATATTGCTCATCTCCTT
>QKEK01000309.1 GCA_003251775.1 Clostridia bacterium
ACTCACGATGAAATTCTGCGTTGATTTCGTCTATTCTGCTAGATGGAAGCAAATATAAGTTGTCCCTTGCATTAATGACACATTCGTTAATTGTGGCGGGATACCTTTTATCAATGAGATCGTAAAACGTTTTATGATACTGGTCACTATGTATTCCTAAAAACAGACTAGAATCATTCTGACCATCAAGGTCAATTAGTAGTACCTTTAAATTTAATTTCGCTAGACCATGTGCTAACTGCACGGCAACAGTGCTTTTACCAACACCGCCTTTATTATTGATTACTGCTAGTTTTAACATGAGAATTCTCCTTTCAACTCACCTTTTTGTAATAAAAAAGGAATGCGACTGCATTCCCTTGGTTTATAAATAACTATGTTTTTTTGTATTAATTATATGAATGACTAAATTTAATCATTAGAAGTTACTTGGTGAATATCTTACAGTAACTATAACTACATATTTCAACTTTTCATCGATTCTATATACTATTGTGTAATTTTTTACAAACAGTTGGCGGTATCCTTTATTTGCGTAGACTCCTACTTTTCTTTCTGCTCCTCTTTTTGGATAGTATTCCAGTCCTAAAATGCTATCTTCTATAGAATTAACAATCTTTTCAGCTAATTTGGGTTCCTTAAATTCTTCTAAAATATAACTATAAATTTCATCAATGTCCCTGTATGCTT
Source organism: Clostridia bacterium (assembly GCA_003251775.1). Taxonomy (GTDB): domain Bacteria; phylum Bacillota; class Clostridia; order DSM-8532; family SZUA-474; genus SZUA-474. The sequence goes on from QKEK01000309.1 coordinate 691, forward strand.
TTGGAAGCAATTTAATTATATACTTATCCAAAATGCTTCCTCCTTAAGGTTAAAAGTGCTTCTCTTGCATCTATCAAATCTACTGCATTTTCATCCTCTGCTTCCTTGATAGCAGCATCTGTATCATTCACTTCAAGTAACTGCTCATATGTTTCAATGCTCATGACAACTAAGTCACCATAGCCATTCTTAGTAATAAAAATGGGTTCCATCATAGAATGACACAGGTCTGAAATTTCATTTGTTTTTCTTAAATCAGTAATAGGTCTTATCTTAGGCATAATAGCACCTCCTTTTGTACATTATTATACTACTATTATGCACAAAACTCAACAGATAAAGTACTTGAGTATCTTGCGTTAAATTAATTTGTTCATTACTAAAGAATCTAAACTTAAATTCAGGAATATTTACATAGGCAGACAGCCTGCTGTCTCAAGCATTTAAATGGTATCCTTACGATAATGCCCCCCATGCACAGTCAAAGGTAATAGCAATTTGATTATTATCGTTTTCTACACAATATATTGGTAGCTTACGCACTTGATTAGTAACTCCAAAGCTCTTATTAATATGACTAGCAGTAAGTAAGTATAATATAATAATTGCGAAGATACTTAGTATCAAGCTCACCCAAATTAAATATCTTCTATTAACACATAAAATACGTACCATAAAAAAACACCCCCAGTTAAATATATTAACTAAGGATGCTTCTTATGCCCAGCTCTTAACTACTTAAGTGAAACATCGTTTGCCTAATCGTTCTAAGTTTTTCGATCATTTCTAATTCTTTCACCTTAATATCTAAGAATAACGGCGTGTACTTAGAATCAAGAATAAATTCCTTCTTAGCATATCTGTCATTCATAAATGCTATAGTACGTTTCCACGCATTTTTACACATATTAATAGACTCTATTATATCCATCAAATCTTGTTGATTTTCACTCACCATTTCCTCCAAAGCATAAACCAAAACCTTCTTTGAAAATAAAATAATATTCATTTTCCAGAATAGATAGTTATATTGGGTTTGCAAATAGTTTTTTCTTGCATTTTCATCTAAATGTATATTTTCCTTATCACATAAATGAATAAAATAATCCAAAACATCTATTCCATAAAGAACCTTTAGGTTATCTTCGTTAACAGCAGGCGGTTTATAATAGCTTTTTATTGATTCATTTATTACATTCATAACACTGTTACAAGCTTGATTGTTCTTAACAGGCTCAGGGTATAATGTTATAAACCTTACCAAATCAAAAGCAGGCTCCATATCTTTTTTATCAATAACTCCTATACCTTTATTCCCTTCAATATACTTATATGAATCATTTAAGGTTAAAGGACTTTCAACATAAAACAGCCTTTTATCATCATGACCAACCACTAAAAATGAATGAGTCAGTTCATAGCTTTTAATATCAAAATCAAAAGCAACAAAACTATTTGAATATGGTATCCTGTGTGTTATTGCCTGAACAATCACAAAGTATCCTTTATCTAATAGCTCTTCTAGCTGAATAATTGATTGCATTCCATTGCCTCCACCCTCAAACACATTATAGCTAACCCCAGGTACATTAAACATAGTATTAAGCAATTCAGTATGTAGTTCATATATATTCCCATCATCATCTATTTCCATTTTGGGTGACAGGTTCTCTACAAAATACCCTTTAACATTCATTGAAGCTCCATATGTATCTCTTACAAAAATATATACCAACTGTGCTAAGCACTCTAATGACATAATAAAGTCATTTGCATTACCATTACTTTCATAGAAGTAATACTTTTTAAGGTTTTCCTTCATTTGTTCAGATAGATTAACCTCATTTAAAGGCACGTACTTAAGACCCCTTGTATTGCTATATTCAATTTCAGACTTACCTTGATTATCTGATGGCTTATGCTGGAATGTAGCTAGCTCAAGACCTATTTTTTTCATTACCTCTTCATCAAACAACCTTGAAAAATCCTTTACAGTAAGACTTCTTATGATATCTGATACAGTTATTTCTTGACCTAGTCTACTACTCAAATCGTTAGCTATATTTAGTGCTATAATGGAATCTCCGCCCATGTAATACAAGTCCTTACTTATGTCAATTTCTTCAATTCCAAGGACCTCTCCCCAAGCTTGTGCAACACATTTTTCTGTTGTTGTATATACGTTGTTTTCTCTTCCTATAAGAACAACCTGAGGTTTATTTTTATTAATATTATAATGCTCTTTGTCTTTAGCATCCTCATTATATGAGACTTCTGGTACATCTATCCAACATCTTCTTTTTTTGAATGGGTAACCAGGTAGACTAATTCTATTATATATGCCTTCTAAATACAACTCCTGCCAGTTTATATCTGCACCTTTTACATATAACCTACATAGTTTTTCTAATATTGATATCGATTCTTTTGATTGTTTTATGCAACACTTATATCCTTTCACCAATTCATCAGCTAACAATTTTAGGCTCTTTTTTTTATTATCTAATCTTATTGTATTGCTTGCTTCAACTTTTTTATTATCTAACTGATTAATCTCACCATAAAAAATACCTTCTCCATTTCTCAGGAGGTCACCACTATTAATAATAAATCGTATTTTGTTTTCAAGGTCATTTAAATCCTTTACTACCATTATCAATCTAACATCATAATGCCCCCTTCCAGTATTAGCTGTATAACACAAATCACCAAGCGTATCGTAAAACCCTTCCTTTAGCTTATTATAATATTTTTTTACTAAATTTATTAATGCCTCTTTGCTTTTTGCTGATATTGCCAAGATGTATTCTATGTCATTAGTATTTAAAGTTGTCTTTATCTTATTAAATTCTTCGAGTATTACATGACAATTTGTCCCTGATAAACCAAATGCACTTATACCACATCTCCTAGGACTATTATTTCTATGCCATTTCACTAGTCTATGATTAACATAAACAGGAGATTTCTCAAATTCAATATTTCTATTTGGAAATTTAAAATTTATAGAAGGTGGCAGCATTTTATGCTTTAGGGATAAAACTGCTTTAATTAATCCAAGCAATCCAGCAGCACTGTCAAGATGCCCAAGGTTTGTTTTAACTGAACCAATACCACAAAACTGCCTCCTAGCTGTGTGCTTATTGAAAGCCTTAGTAATCCCAGCAACCTCTATTGGGTCTCCTAATTTTGTTCCAGTACCATGCGTTTCAATATATGTAATTGTTTCAGGTGCAATTGCAGCCTCCTCCCAAGCCCTATCTATTACATCCTGTTGTGCATCTGAATTTGGTGCTGTAAGTCCCATTGATGCTCCATCTTGATTAATCGCACTACCTTTAATTACAGCATAAATATTATCATTATCCTTTATAGCCCTTGATAGCGGTTTAAGCATTATAGCCATAAACCCCTCGCCCATGCAGGTTCCTTCAGAGCTATCATCAAAAGCTTTGCAGGTATAGTCTTTTGACTCAATACCTAGCATATTATTGTCCTCTATAGGAAGTAGATTCAATTTCCCACTACCAACTATAGCTGTATCACAATCTCCATTTCTGATAGCATTACATGCAGTATGCACAGCAACTAGAGAAGATGAACATGCAGTGTCTATCATTACACTTGGACCCTTCAAATCTAAAATATATGAGACTCTCCCTGGAATAATAGATGCCATATTCCCTGGTATAGATATTCCTATGGATAATGGTTCTACCTCTGAAATAAACCTCTGATACGCTAGATCAGAAACAAAACCGTAGAAAATTCCTGTCCTTTTTCCTCTTAAGCTTTCAATGCTATATCCAGCATCTTCAAAAGTATGTATCACAGTTTGAAGAAAAATTCGTTGGTTTGGGTCAATTAGACTTGCCTCTCTAGGAGAAATATTAAAATATTTATAATCAAATTCATTAATACCTTCAATATATGAACCCTTTTTATACTTTATTTTCGTAGGATCAACTCTTCTTAGCCTCATAAACTTGTCAACTTCTTGCTTTCTACTAGTAGGCAATTCAGTAACACAGCATTTTCCATCAGAAAGAATATTCCAGAATTCATTTAAGCTATCTGCCATGGGTAACCTCACTGATATTCCGATAATTGCTATATCTTTATAGTTTGACTCTTCAACTATATTTACTGTATTTACTGTATTTGCACCTTGCTCTAACCCTTCAATTTCAATTTTTAGCATACCGATATAAATCCTCCTATTTTCTAATGTGTTAAAGTGTAATCGTTTTTAAAACTTCCTATTTGATAAAATACTTAAATTTTATAAATCGCTAAGACAATATGGTTAGAAACCTCTTGCAGTGATTATTTGTGCCTCCTGCATGGGGAAGTTAATAAGATAATAAAATAACGATTACAATAAACTATGATTCATAGCAAAAATAATTTGTAAACATTAAGTAACAAAAAAACTCAAATCATGCACTTAGAACTGAAGCTCTTTTCATTCTTTTATTCTCATAATTTAAATACAAAACATAATATAAGAAGACAATAGCTATTCCTAGTACTAATACAAAAGAGATTATTACAATGTCACTCAGTTCTCTTAGCTTAAGCCAAAGACCAGATTTTATAAAAAAAGTAATTACATACATACTTGTTATTTGCAAAAGTATAGGTGCATACATAGATTTCGCGTAAACATAAGCTAACGTATAAAACACTCCTGCAATTATAGCATATATACCTACTGCAGTACCTAATGAAGCAAAGTTAATTAATCCATAAACAGCTGTCCCAAGTATAACAGCGATTGTTAATGACGTGTTTTGACGAAACTCATTAAAAAAGATTCCCCTAAAAACTATTTCTTCTAAACCAAACATAAGAGCAAACATTATTACAAAAACAACTATATTACTGTATACATTAACTGATGAATATAAATACTCCTGAAAAACAGGTAATTTCTCAACAACTATACTAATATTACACAAGCAACAAGTAAAAATACCCATTAATATTCCTATACTAGTAGTTATAATAAAATCCTTCATTTTCATTTTTGATAAGTTCACAGTCTTTAATAAATCTCTTCCTTGTAATTTGTAAAGAATCCCAGAACACAGAATTGTTAAGGAAAAAGTCAACACTGATGTCATAATGATGTTATCCTGTGCAAATTTTTTCGGTATTATGTTTTCGTTCCACCATATTTTACCTATTATAATGGCACATACCTGAAGAATAATAGAAAACCCAATAACATTTCCAATCATAACAAAATATTTTTTCATAAACAATACCTCCACTATTCTAGTTTGTAGAAATTAATACTACTCATTGAGTTATAAAGAATATTACAATTATTTTACTTTACGCTCCTCCCTTCTAGGTAACAACCTTAGTCTTAAGTAAACCCCTACGTTATTTTACATTGTTTTGCATATAATATTATAATATCATATTATTCTGTATGTTTCTACAACTGTTTAGCGATGGTATTCGACAAAAAACGACATGATTAAGTTGATTAAGATCTAAAAATGGAGTATAAACCCCTGCATACTTTTCTACTTTTATGAATTATATCATGCTCCATTAATGGAAAAAAGGAGAAGGCTTCTACCCCTTCTCCTTTTCTAAAAACTATGCAAAGAATCAGTTCTTTTGTATTAATGTAGTTATTATAGACCCCTAGTACCGTTTGACCATATAATAATCAGCAACTCAAATAGCTTTTAAAATAACAGTATAACTACCCCCTGAATAATACCGATAACAAACCCTAAAACCGCTCCAAGAATCTCAATATGTCTTAATTCCTTCTTAACTAAGGCTATTATCATTTCCTCAAACACCACAAAATCATAGGAGTTTATCTTTTCCTCCACCATATCAGCAAGCTTTATCTTTCCTCCTGCCTTATGAGCTGCTTCACTTACAAACTCCTTTATCATTGCTTCGCCATCACCCTCAAGAAACTTATCAATCAGGGTTTGTATTGAGCCTCCTGCTAGACTAAGTAATAATGGAGGCAGCTTTTGCATAGCCACTTGACCAAGCTTTTGGGAAAGCTTTTCCTTAACATCCTTCATATCCGTGTTTTCAAGAACACTACCTAGTATTTCAGAAGTAGACAAAAGCTCCTTCTCTACTACTTCCCCAAGGGAACGTGCAATTTCTTCCTTTCTTCTTGGTAAAACGCCCTGTATCTTAAGCCCAAACGGGAGCACAATCGGGTTCATAGGTCGAAACAAAAGCTTTATTGCTAGTATATTGGTTATCCACCCTATAAGTGCACCTATACATGCAAGAATTCCTATCTGTATATACAAAATCTAATCATCCCCTTCTACGTTTATGTATACTCAATTTTTACGCTACTTCCATACTCTCCAAACCTTGGTGGCTGTGTAACCAGCTTAACTGGAACTCTGCTCTTTAACTCATCAACATGACTAATAATCCCTACACTCATTTTATTATCTCTCAATTTTTCAAGAGATTCCATTACTACGTTTATAAGATTATTGTCTAAGCTTCCAAAGCCCTCATCCAAAAAGAAGAATTCTAATGGCACATTCCCCTTAAGCTGTATCTGAGAGGATAATGCAAGTGCTAATGCCAAAGAGGTTACAAAGGTTTCTCCTCCTGAGAGAGTTGCAGTATCCCGTCTTACACCACCATTCAAATCATCTCTTATGATAAACTCCCCATTCTCATCAAGCTCTAAAGCATATCTTCCTGTAATATCCATCAGCCTTTCTGAAGCTTCTGATGCTATATAGTAAAGCTCATTACGTGCTGCAAATTCAACAAACTTATTAGCTGAAATCAAGCTGTCAATATCATTTAGCATAGCTAATCTATGCTCACCTTCCTCCTTCTGCTTTCTAAGTAGATTAACCTCCTCAAGCTCCTTCTTCATTCGTTCCTTCTTCTCAACTAATGCAGAAAGCTCTGCAATTTTTGTTGTATAACTCTTTTCATTTTGCTCTTTATCAAAACAAAACTCCAACCACTCTTCTTCAGTTATGCTATCCTCGCCTAATAAGCCACATACTCGTGCAATATTATTTTTCACTTTGCTTAATGCTTCTGAAAAAAGACTGATTTCTTTATCTAAGCATATAAGCTGCTCCTCATCAAAGCAGTATTTATTAATTTCCTCTCTATTTTCAAATCCAAGCCTTTGAAGCAGGTTTTCTATCTTACTTGTATGCTTTTTTATAAGCCCTTCAATTATTTTAAATTCTTCTGACCTCGCTGTCAATTCCATATTCAAAAAATTAATCCTCTCCTCATTAACATTTAATCTGCTTTTAAGCTTTGAATAGCTTTCTTCTATTTCATTGATTTGCTCTTCTATTTCACTCTTATATTCAATTGGGCTTTTATCCATACATATCTCATGAATCTCATTTTTTAAGTTTTCAAAATTCCTAACCTCTACCTCCAGAACCCTTTCAGTTGCATTAATTACCTTATCAATTTCAGACAGCTTTGAGGTTATTTGCTCCTTAACTGCATATAGCTTAGCATTATTCTCTCTCTCTAGCTCTATATTAATCCTTATTTGCTCCATTTCCTGCTCTTTTTTAGCAAGCTCAGACTTTTCCTTATTAAAATCCTTAATCTCATTATATTTTTCATTATAGCTCTTGTATTGCTGTTCTTTTATTTCATAACTTTTTTTTGCATTATACATTTCTGTTTTCTTTTCATCAAGGTTTAACTTAAGTGATTTTAAACGTTCCACGTAAGTAGATAAATCCTTTTCTACTTGATTAAGCTGATTCAACTCTTCCTTCTGTAACTCCATAGTAGCATCTATTTCAGCAGTGATATCTGAATACTGCTTATTTACTGAGGATAATTCAGCCTCCTGAATTCTTATGAAATCAGTTATTCTCTTCTCAACCTCACTTTCTTCTATAGAATAATTAAATTTATCTAGCTTTAAAGCCAACATCGTATATTTTGACTTAAGCTCATTAGCTTCGCCATCTATTGCCTTTAACTCTTTTTCAACAATACTAAATTCTATTTTCCTTCTATTCTCTTCATCCTTAAGCTGATACAAATCCTCCTTCAATATCTTAATCTCATCTCTTAGCTGTAAGACATCTGTATTAATGCAAGGTAAACCTTTATTATTAAAGACTGAACCACAAATTGGGCATTCATCTCCGTCTCCAAGCCCAGCTTTTATAGTATTTACCATAGAAATGTACTCTCTTTTACTCAACTGTTCTTCCTTTTTATTTAAGGTCTCCTGTGTAATCCTCAGCTTACCCTCTAAATCTAAAACCTGCTGTTTAAGATTTGAATAATTTAATATACCCGCATCATACTGCTTATTTCTAAGCATATAGCTCTTATAGATATCTTCTATCGCTTCCGCAACGGCTTTGTACTCAACTATCTTTGTCTTCAGAGCCTGTGTTTTGTCAGCAAAAAGCATCTCTTCCTGTTTTTTCTGTGTTAGCAGATTATTTCTGTCATTAATTCTATGTTGTAAATAGGCTTGTTTTCCAACTAGCTCATTGACATTGTTTGCAGTTTTCTCAGTTTCCTGCTCAAGGTGAACTAAGCTATTCTCAAGCTTGTCCATTTCGTGCTTATAAAGCAAATACTCCTTTTCCACCTCAGCCGCTCTTTCTATTTCAGCTCTATATTCTGCTTTTACAGCTATTCTATTTATTCTTTTATCATAAGCCTCAATGTCTTCATAGCTTGCTTTAAGCCTCTCATTATTATCTTCATACTGCTCTAAGATAGCCTTTTTACTGCTATTATCATTTGCAAGCTTGTTGCTTAAGCCATCTATTTTAGTTTTAATCTCCAATGCATTCTCTTCTAATTCAAGTGCTCTATCTATTTCATTCATCTTATACTTTAACTTAGGTGTCTTCGTTTCCCTTATACTTTCAACCTCTAAAAACTTATCTTTTACCTCTCTATTTAAATTCTTTTCAACTCCTAAATTGCTTTCAAGCTTACTTAATGACTCTTCTAATAAAGAAAGCTTAGTTTTAAGGGAAATCTCTTCTTCTAGCTCTGGCTTTATTACACCTGCCTTTTTAAGTCTTTCTAAATGCTCCTTCTTCTTTTCAACCTCTGGCGTTTGTAATTGTAATCCTTCATATTCAATGCTATATTGCTTTAAATCATTATTAAGCTCGTTAATTCTCTTTAATCTATCATATTCCCTTTGATATTCCCTCCTTTTATCCTCTAGTTTTTGAAGCTCATTATTTGTAATTTGATACTCAGCAAGCAATGAATCATATTGTTCTGAATTTATACCTTCATATTTTGCAAGCCCACCATCTATTCTTGAAATTAAAGCATGACACTGGTGCTTATGCCTGCGTATTTTTTCAGTCATACCCTTACCATACTGTTCTAAATCAAAAATCCTCTCTAGCATATATCTTCTTTCAGCACCCTTTAGCTTAAGAAATTCACTAAATCTACCTTGTGGAATAACCACTGACCTCGTAAAATCCTCAGCTGTAAGACCAAGTAGGCTTATTATAGCATCATTCATTTCCTTTGCTTTTTCTGCTAAAACCCGTTCTTCACCCATACTATTCTCTAACAGCCTTACATATTTTGTATTGATAACTCCATTCTTTTTTCTGAAGCATCTTTCTGCAATATATTTTATGCACTCAATTTTATTATCCAGCTCAAAGGTATAGATAACTGTCATATCCTCACAGTTTGAATTAATATATTCCTTGCACCCTCTGGGTATATGCCCATATAGAGCTAATGTTAATGCATCCAGAATTGTAGACTTACCACTCCCTGTTGGACCAAAGATGCCAAAGAGCCCCTTCTCTGTTAGTTTACGAAAATCAATATCCTGCTTGTCGATATAGCTATTCAGTCCTTTAAACTCAAGTCGTATGGGTTTCATCTGTCACATCACCTCCCTCTACAATAGACATAAATAGTTCCATTAGCTCATTTGTTGGCTCGACCTCTCGGTTTTTTTTATAAAATAACTTGAACATCTCAGAAATTGATTTTTGTCTTAGGCTAGAATACATTTCTTTCTCTACAACTTCATTTGTAATAATTGGTCGTATTTCAAGTATATCCTTTTTTATAGACTTAATCCTCTTAATATCCTCATAATTAATATAGCTTTCGGTATTAATTTCTAGGTATGCCCATACATTACGCTCTTTATTTCTTTCGCAAAGCTCAATTGCATCATTAATTGAGCTCGCCTTCCAAATCTCAATTGGCTTAAAATTATTATAAAGTACCCTATTAATCACAGGCTCCTTTTTGGGACTTAATTCAACAACATAACCTGACTTACTATACCCTATTTCACTTTTGCTATACTGCAATGGAGAACCAGAATACAACGTCTTAACCATAGCATTTTTAACCTCCTGAGGTCTGTGCAAATGACCAAGGGCTACATATTGTGCTTTCTTAGGTAAATCACAGATATTAACTGACATACTCCCTCCAAGCTGAATTTTTCTTTCCGAATCACTTTCTTCACTTCCAGAAACATAAATATGTGAAACTACAACATTAATGGTGTCCTCTCTGAAATTCTCCTCAAGCATGCTAAACAATTCTCCCAGTCTTGTGCTATAGTTTTTTTGCATACTTATTTCAGAGTTACAATTCTCATCATCACAAGTCTCTGTAAAAATTATCTCATTTAGTCTTTTTTCACTAGGATATGGGACAGCAACAATAACCGCTCTTTCACCGTTTATTTCAACTTCAAAGAAGCCTTCTCCAGAGCCTACTATTTTATGTGAACCGCATATTCCTGTTTGAACCGTCGTTTTAGGGTAAGGAACTAGTATAACCCCTTGTTCAAAGGCTAACGGATTTGCAGCTGCCATTCTATCAGGGTTGTCATGATTTCCAGATACTAGAACAACGATTCTTTTACCATTATTAGTCATTCCCTTAAGTGATTTATAGAATAGCTTCTCCGCCTCAGCAGAAGGATTTGAGGTGTCATAAATGTCACCTGCAACGATAACCATATTAATATTTTCTTTATCCAAGATTTTAATGAAATCATTTACGAATAGTTCCTGTTCCTCCAATCTTGACATTCCATCAAGCTTACCCAGATGCCAATCGGATGTATGCAGAATTCTCATAATTATTTTTGTATGATATATTTAGCAACTAAATCATACATTCCTTTCATCTTATTTACACTCACTTTTTTGTTAATAACACTATAACAAAATACAGCTCTTTGTGCATAAGAAAACTTCCTTTTGTATGAAATTTTATTCTAAAAAAAATCTGCTGTCAATATGCATAACTATGAATTTCTTATTTTTGCTTCTAGTTCAATCACCTGTTTTTTCAAGCTTTGAATCTGCTCAAGCATGATTTGATTTTTGTTCTCTGTCTCTAACTTATTGCTTATTAATTGACCTTGAGCAGCTGAAGTCAATAAAGCCTGACCAACATTAACAATAAAGTTTCCTAGTGAATTTTGCATATCTATATCTAAATAATCAACAAAAACTATACCAATTACTGTAGACAAAATTGCAAATTGTTTAGGAGTCAATGAAAATAATCCACACAATGGATTGTACAATCCTAAAGTTTCGGAAGAATTGTCCTCATTTATCATATACATATTCAAGCTTCTAACCTTTCAAAGTAGCTTTACTTACTACTATAATATGCTCAAAGTGAATAAATGTACTGTTGAATACAAACGATACAAATGGTGGAATTAGTATATTGATAAGTGCTTAATTTAGGGTATTTTTCTACAAAGAAATGTGCAAAAAACTCATTTAGTCGTCTTCCATCCTCAAAGCTATATTTTTTCTTTACAGGTATATAT
>QKEK01000142.1 GCA_003251775.1 Clostridia bacterium
TTCACCCTCTCTCCATGTCTCTAAGGTCTTATATATCGACTGTATCGAGTGTCTAAGCTCACTTTCTGTAAAAGTTATATCTAACCCCCACTTTTCAATTCTAGCCTTAACCTGCTCCATTGTCAACACTGTATTAAACATATGAGTAACTCTATCTCTCACATAAAAAACAAACTCATCATTTATTAAACAACAAGTAACCCAATTATTATCTCCTCTAGTAGGAAATAGTTTAATACATGGTGCTTCTTTTAAATCCTTAATGGTTATGTTTCTATCAGGATATCTTTCTTCCAACCTTTTTAAAACATGGTTATGGGCATCTGTAAAATACTTCTGTAATTCAATCTTTTGTCTCTTAGTCATCTGTTACTCCTTCAATCGTTATAGTAACATACTAACAGATAACTAAGAGTTTGTCAAGCTACTTATTAAAAATAATCTGAAAAATCATTATAATCCACAGCTTCTTCTCTATCCTCTTTGAATAGAGAAAAGTTATCACCTAGACCCTCTTTATTTACAGCTCCTAAATCTTTTTCCCATATAGAATCTAGCATTGACTGCCCTATTCCATAATTTGTCAATATAATAACTCTATCCTTCAAATTAAAGTATACATGTCTATTAACAACACATGTGGCATGAAGAACACCCATCTCTTTGTGCTGTGCAGTCTCATAATTTAATCCAATGAGAACATCTACATCTGAGAGCTTATCCTTATCTCCTTTAACATCATTACCACCTGAATGAGCCTGAGATGCTGTATGAACATGAACATTCATTTCTTGTGCTAATTGTTTCAACTTTCTCCTAGAACCCATGATTTGATATTTAACATCTTTAAACCTATCCTCTAGTTCTACTCCCAATAAATCAGCATAGTCTACAATAATAACATCAGGAACAAAATTATGTGTATCTCTCAATATTTCTAACTCTGCTTTTATATCAGATACCATTGCAGTTTTTTGAGGAAATGTTCTTGTTATTATCTGTGCATGAGGATTGAATAGTTTTTCAGCTTTCCAATGATTTTTAAAATCCTCTTTGGTAGCTCCTTTATATTCTTTCTTCATAAATTTAATATCAAACTTCTCTCCGTTCTTTACAAAGTATGGAATAACTGCTGTACCTGCTTTATGGGTTATTTTTAACACCTCTTGGTCTATAAGTTGCTCCATTTCATGTTGTCTCATCTCCAAGTTCACTACAAAGACATTAAATCCATTTTTTAAAGCTGTAGAAGCTAACTTAACCATACTTCTTGATTTACCCACCTTAGCTTCGGCAGCAACCATTGTAATATGCCCACGTTTAACTTTTCCAAACATTTCACCATAAGCTCCATCCATAGTGAAAAGATAATCAGGGTCAGCTTGTTCCTCATTATATCTATCAAAGTTCTCTGTAATTTCTCTAGCCTCAGATTTAGCAACCTTTACAGTATTAAAAGAAGATATTTCTGCTTCTGATTCTAGGACTTTACCTGTAAGCATAAACTTATCTAACTTCTTTTGTAACCTCTTTATCTGTTGTACCTTTAAATAATTAACAAGGAAGTCTACATCTCCTTTTACATTTTGAAGAGGGCTTTGTTTAAACTCTTCAGATAAGGATTGTAGGAATTCTGCTATCTCCCTTGATTGTATTTCAGATAGTTTATTTTTCTCTTGGTCATACACACCTATAATATGTTTGTTTATAGCTATATTATATTTATTGTAATACTTTAAAGCCCATGTTAAAGTTGTCCTTACAAATGATGAATCAAAGAGAGTTACATCTGAGAACAAATTATATGAAGCTCTTAGGAAAGGTGTGCTTGTAATAGCTAAAATACAGAACCGTCTCTCAGAGCTTATATCTGATATTGCTGTTGTGTCGTCTATTATGTCATCTAGTTCCAAATTATTTATACTCCCCTTCGTGTATGTTGCCAATAACTTCAATCAAACATGGTGCGATAAAACATAATTGTTCAATATTCCCTGTTCCATCATGGTAAGCAACAAATGCTCCCATCATAAATTCCACAATATATTCACCATATATGCCATTAATCTCAAACCCTTTTAATTTGTCACCTTTATATATTTTTTTTCTGTTTTTATCTTTTACGCCACTATATTGTTCTGCTGGATGCTTAGTTAAGTAATCTTTACTAAAATAATCTAAAAAACCAGCCAATACTTCAACTGAATCTTCTAAATTATTTAAATTAAAATATATGTATTGTTTATTATCTTCATCCCATAATCTGTATTCTGTTGTACTCATTTATTTCTCCTATCCCAACTTAATCAAAATCATAATCTTCTTGACCATTATTACACTGTCTATATGTTTCTTCTTCCCATTTATCCCATGCTCTCCATTTTTTAAATAATTTAAAAATAATATATAGAGGAAAGAAAACAATTTTTAATATTGTTTTATTATCTTTTTTTATTGCTTCTTCATAGGATAGGATTTTATAACCTTCATCTTCAAATAAATATACCTCTTCATAAAAACCTTTATGAGGATATAAACAAGAATCTTGTTTGTAGTATTCCCAATTATTTTTAGACATATAACTATCCCCATTCCAGAATCTCTCATTTATACTATCTAACCATTTTATGAATATATTATACTGTTCTTGTGTTCTTAAATGAACCACTGTGTTTTCTTTCAAACACTCTTCTTTAAATTTAATCATCCTAATAATCCTTTAACTAATATATTAGCTGTCTCTGAATCTAACTCATTGGGGTCATTCCAATGCTTTAATACAACACTCCTAGCCTTCTTACCAAAAGTTTTCATATGCACCACAATCTTCTGTGCTTTTTCCTGAGCTAGTTTTTCATTATCATATAATACTATAACTTCATCATATGTTTCTTTCAACAAACTTAGTTGATATGGAGTTATGTCCGTACCATAAGAAGCTATAATATTAAAATTACCACTAGCTTGAACTAACTTAAATAAGTCAAACACACCTTCAACTATAATCACCTTATTACCAACAGCATTATCTATATTAAAAAATGTATGTTTATGATGAAAGCTTTCATTCTCAGGAGTGCACATCATATATCTTCGATTCTTAGGATTCTTCTCAAAGCTCCTCATTAAATAACTAATAGTTGAACCCTCATATTCAATAGGAACTATAATTCTATTTCTATTTAACCAGTTATCATCCCAAAGAGTTCCTTTAATATTCCAATACTTTTGTAAGAATTTCCAATCTAAGCCTCTACTGAATAAATAATCTTTATGTTCTTTAGCTAAAAAAGGACTCCCTGGAACTTCTATATTCTCATCAGGAAACAAAGGTAAATCTTCATCATCAATACCTTGCTGTAAATCCATAACTGATTTCCAAAGTTTCCAAGGAATTCCTAAATGTTTAGCTGTATTAAATGCATTAAGATGTTGTCCACACACCCAACAAGTTGAGTAAGACATATCTCTTCTAATACCCCTTTTAAAAGCATCATTAGAGATACATCCAACAGTACAATGTATATTAACATAATTCTTACTAGAGTCTTGTCCTGAAGTTATATATTCTATGCCATAATCATGTAATAAATCTGTCAATTCCATAGAATGTTTTACTCCTTACACTTGTTATACTCCTCATCTATCTTAATTCTGAGAGCTTCTTTATGAGATTCCAATGCTTCTTTAATAAGCTGATGTCTTTGAATTTCTATAACTGTTAAATCAAATTCTTGTCTTAATTCAGACAATTTTATTTCATTCAATGTTTTCATCTGTATCTTCCACTATATACATGGGAAATCTTGTTATAGATTTTCCTGCACTTATGTCAGATAAAGCTTGGATAATTACTGCATCAGCATATTCAAACTTGTCTGAATCAGGAACTAACTGCCCACCTTCTGTATATGTTTCATACATACCTCTGACTATCATATGTCTTTCTGTTTTAAACACTGTTGTCAGAATCTTTGGAGGCTCTTGAATTATATGAGAGAAACTGGCTTCCTGAATAGTTTTTAGTTTGGATTTTCTAGCTGGTGTGAATCTTGGATTACACAGAAAAAACCATTTACCATTTCTATTCATAATTGCAATATTCTTATCAATTCCTACTTGAGCACAGTGTAGATAAGGAAGTCTATATTCACTCATAATATTCATTACATCTCTTAATTCTTTATTGATGAATTCCTCTACATCAAATTTGTCTACTTTTCCCATTTTGTATGGGACAAAATCTTTAATTATTTCCACGTTTTTCTCCTTAACCTAAATAATTACTTAAAGCTATTGCTGCTTCTTTAGCTTGTTCTAAAGTTTCTATTGTTATATTACCGTGCTCTACAAAAGGAACAACCTCTTCTATATGAGTAGCATATTTAGACTTATTTAATGCTTTTTTATATTTTTTAAAACTGGGATGGAATTCATCCATATGGAAATTTTTATCATATATTTTATTTCCAATTTTGTAAATAGTACCACCTCTATGAGAATGTCCACAATAACCAATGTGTTCTCCATGTTCTATTACTTTAGCTAAACCGTGCCCTTCTACTTTCCATCCATGTTTGTAATACATGAATATAGAATCTAAAGAAACATACTGCCCTTTAAAGCTTATATTAGGATAACAACGCTTTGTATCATCATATTCTTCAAGATATATCCTATTATACTCATCGTCATATATATGCCACTTTAGTTCACATTCTTGGTCTGCACATATCTTCTCTATTAAATCTTTATTGTACTTTAATGTACGTACTCTGGATACAAGTTTTACAAAACCAAAATTTATATGTATTTTATTTAAAACACTGCTTCCAGAATAATGAGGATATTTTTCTATTTTAAGAAAAGGTTTCCCTAAATATAATGTTCTATTTTTTATCACTACATACCTCCTTTAAATAAACTGATTAACTATAGCTCCCATCCCCCAAGCTACACTACTGAAAACAACTGATACAACAACTCTTTTCATATTAGAAATTTCATCTTGTTTAATACCTATAGTAAACTTTAAAAAACCAACTACCAGTAATAAAGCGTATGCTTCAGCAACACCTATAATAGGTAAGTTAAAGATTGTTACTATAAACCATTGCCATAATACTGAAAATACAAAAGCATGATATATGCCTGCTGGTATACTTAAAATAAAACCTAAAACTTCTTCTGCTACACTACCTTGTTTTTTCTCTTCCATCTGTCACCTCACTCTCTACTATTATACACACTTTTTCTTTTTTGTCAAGTGTTTTCTTTAATATATTCCAAGGATGTTTAAAATCTTTCAATCTTACATCAGTTTCCTTAGAACCTACACATGTTTTCATCCTGTAATTAACCAACTATGAGGAAGAGATTTAACCCAATTAACAAACTCTGTATTCCAAAATGACATCTTATGATTCTTTCTTTGATTATACATTGTCTTTAACTGTAGATAATTAGTTACCTCTCCCATTTTTAACTTATACCCTAGAGGAACATTATGTACAATACATTCAAAGAGTTCTTTTTTATTTGTTGGTGTTTTATCTATCCAATCATACAAGAACTTACTACTGTTAAATCTGGCTCTAACCTCTTCATCTGTTGCACATTTATCATACAAAGATATTAGGTCATTGATTAAATCTATAGTACCTTGATAAACATAAGGGGAACATTTAGATTTTACATCTTGTTTTAGTAAAGTATACATCTTACTTGTACTAGACACTGTATGCCTAAAATTATATCTATACCATTGCAAGATAGAGTCATGGGTTGCTTCTATCTCTACATGAACAACTATGCCTTTAAGAAAACAGTCATGTCCTGACCCTGCTTTAGCTGAAGATAATGTCTTAGCTAATTTTTTATCAGACTCTCCAAAGTTATCTCCTTCAGATTCTGTAGGATTTCTCATCCATTTAATAGATGAGTTAATTCCTGAAACCTCTAATGTTGTGAAACTCACTACTCTTCCTCCCAATCCATAAACTCAATATAACTCAGATCATCACCTCTAAGGTAATTAACAAGGTCTGTAACTAACTCATAAGAATCATTATAGTCATTTGGTATATAACCTGTATTTATATAGTGAGTTAATACTCTTATTTGCTCATCCATAGATTTCCAATTATTATCCCCAAATACACTGAACTCTGCTATATGCTTTCGTTCATTTTTTAAAATTTCTAATACCTTTTTATTATCCATTTGTCCATCCTTGAAACACAGGGAACTTATATAATATTTTTTCCTCTGCTATGTCATAACCAATAATATATTCATCTTTATTATGAATAAACTGTACTTGAGGATTAAGCTCTAAAATAGCCATCCTTAATTCTTTAATAATCACTCTCTAACCTCCTTAATATAATTGGTGTAGTATCTCCTGCATAAAGACAATACACATTATATTCAACATACTCTTCAGCTTCATCATAGTTCATATCTTTTAATAATGATTTAACTATAAGCTCTCTATCATATATAAGAACACCTGTTCTATTATCTACACCAATTATACATTCATCTAGGTTGTCTAATATAACAATATCATCTTCTATTTGTTCTCTTAGTTCTTTGTTTATCATATCTCCTCCCCTTTTGTATCTCTATCTAAGTAATTACCCATAATAGCCACAGCATATTGTACAGTTATCTCAGGAATTTTACCTCTAATTACATTACCCATACCTGTATTATATGCCATAATAGCCTCCTCATAATTACCAAAATATTTATATAAATAACTTAAATAATTAGCACCAACTTGTAAGCTAATATAATCATCAGTTATATCCCACTTTTCTCTAATATACCCTAAATCCATAATGACTCTCGGATTAAAGAACCTTTCTTTAAAATAACCTTCATACCTTGTACTCAATTGAGCTAACCCTAAATCTGTATATTGTTTTTTATCTCCATACATCCTATAAGTAATTACAGTATTGTAATGAGGATGTTTTTGCCATAATGATTCTATGTTTATTAGAGAAATGAATACTAAAGGGTCTATACCATATATATCACACAAACTACGTGTGTAATCCCTGAATTGATATGGCACATCATACTTATTAAACAATTTCTCAACTCTATCAGTTTCTAATCTTATGTAGGGTAATTCTTCCCAAGGTTCATTACTTACATACTTAGGAGAATTGCTCATACTTGCAATCTTAGCTTCTCTGTATGGAAGAGCTTCTTGATTTCCTTGATATAATATTATAGCTGTTAATAAACCTAATCCTGTAAGGACTCCTAATAAATATAATTCTATTTTATTCATCGGTGTCCTTTGTGTAATAACATCTATCTGAAGTACCTATGTTGTGATATATTCGTGGTATATCACAAAAAGCTCCGTCAGCAAATATACAACCATAACAATTATATTCACCATAATTAGCTCTTTTAATCTTATTCCTTTTTAGATATTCTTCGAAAGACTCCCCAACTATTGTAACATCTAAAGGTATATTTAATACAGTTGTTGTATCTTCTTCCATATTCCTAAACCCTTGAGGTTCTGTAACATCAATAACATTTACTTTTTTAATAAATCTTCTAAGATTCTCTGCCTGTTTAATGATAGCCTGAATCTCTCTTTCCTCATCATTTTTTACACCAAATCTAGGAATTGTTTTTAGAATATGAAAAAGAATACCTGAATTATTATCCCTCTCACCTAATTTCCACACTGAAGATACTTTGTAAGGGTCTAATTTTACCTCACCTTTTTCAATCTCCTCTTTACTTAACTTGTATGTAAAATCATAATGTTTATCTGTGTAATTTTGCATTGTATTCCTCCTCCAATTTTTGAACAAATCTAGGTTTCAATCCTTGTTGTATAGGGATATGTTTCCTGCCTAGATAAGTAGATATCTCTAACAACGACATGCCTCTAAATATTTTCCTATGTTTTTTACAAGGTATAAATCCTGTACCATATAATACTGACGTTCTATAATATTTTAGTGTGTCTGCTCTGTTTAAAACGTCTAGGTGTTTTATGGCATCTGTTATACAACACTGTGGGTACTTAAAAATACTGCCATAATATCTAAATTTATCTTCTATACTCATACATTATCTTTTCTGGGTATAAAGTTTATTTTTAAACTTATTAGTTGCCCATCTTCTTGTTTTTCCCAAGTAACGGAATTGACATTTCGTAAATTTACACCCATATAGTTTGGTATAACTTCTAACGGTATTGGACAATATTCATCATTATCTATAATATCATCTACTGTTTTTGTTGTTGTCACTTTGTTCTCCTTATTATGCTTGTCTGTGTAACCATTCATCCTTCAATCCTCCCATATTTATCTAATCTATTATTCCAATCATCATATAGTATCTTAGGAGCTTTGTCAATAGGAAGGTCTAAAGTTATGTCAATTAGTTTATAATTATTACCCACAACCCTAATTATATTATTATTTCTTACATCTTGGATATGATGCCCACAATCTACAGATACACCTCTGCATGAGCAACTTCTGTAATCATGGTTTGCTCTTGAATAAATTATGTCATCACATTGTAGACATTTAATTGCTTTAACTGTTATCATTTATACCTCCTAACCTAACATATCTAATCTGTAATCTAATTCATTTATATGACTATTTAATTCACTTATTTTATCTTCTAATTCAGAATTAGTATCTTTCAAATCTTCAACTAGAGACTTATAGTTATCAATATCTTCTTCTAATTCTTCCTTTTCTTCAATTAACTCTTCATTAGCTTCTGACAAACTTTCTAATTCATTCAATAATTCAGCAAAGGAATCATCTACTAAAACACCTTGATATTTATTACAGAAATTATTCTCAAGAGACCATTCTGTTGATAACCCATCTTTAAACTGATTGTATATTACACAATCTACCTTTTTAATACAACTATTACAGTTCATTTATTTCTCCTTTATCATTTAAAAACTCTATTGAATTTATTATTGATAATTGTTTATTTAATTCATTATACATTATAGTAACTTTACTTACAATATGTTCTTTTAATTTTTTCACATTATCATCAATGTTCTCTTCTAATGACCATGTATAATAATTGTGTATATCAGATAATCTTTCTATTAAGTTTGTATCAATCTTGTTTAATTTACTAAAGTTTATTTGTATGTCTTTGCTATCATAATTATCTAATCTATGTATCAGATAAGACTTTTTCTGAATAAATACTTCATACTTGACAATACTTAGTCTATGCTTTGTAGAGTCTACAGTTAAAGAAATTTTATATAAATTAGTTTTCATCATTAGTACCTTTATCATTTTTAAATCCACAATCTTTTAGGAAACTTTTACCCACGGGTGTACCTAACCACTGTACAACACTTGCTACAATATCTTTCTCTCTTTCAGATAATCTATCTGCTGGTATATCACAACTAGAATTAACTTTGCCACCAAATACAATAAGTTCCCAATCATTAACAGTCATGTTATGAAATTCTTCACTAAATTTTAATTCATCTTGCCCATAAGGTAAATCTTTCAATCTTCCTATTCTACTACCATAAACTTTATCATGTTTATTCATTTAATCATTCTCCTCTACTATAAATCATATTGTCCATATAATTCCCAATCCAAAGCCTGTTCTGTGGATTCTAAATTACTTTCCAATGTAGCTATTTCTTCTTTTAATACTTTCTTTTGTCTTTTTAGTTTAGATATTCTTTTTAAAAACCTTTGATGATTTTCTACACCCATTTATGGTATTTTCTAAATTTAACCTGTATTCATACATCAAAATAGCCTCCAAGACATCTGAAGGTCTCTGAAGGTCTGATCTCTTTTCCTCTTAATTCATCTACTATTTTATGTGCTAATTCATTGTCAATCATACATTTTTACCTTTTTCCAAAGATTCCACCTTTTTTTGTAATCTATCTAACCTGTACATTGCCCCACTAATAACTGTACTTAGAAAAATAGCAAAAAATATTATAGGGTATAGTTTTGTACCTTCTGGGAAACAAAATTTTAACTGATAAACATAAATAAAAGTGCCTGTACCATAACTAATTAAATAAAATAAAATTTCAAGAACTATAGCTAATTTACTGATGGACTCTTGATTCTTTCCATTCTCTTCTGTAGATTCACTTGATTCTAGTACAGGTGATTCTGTATACCACCGACAGGAATCACACAATCTGTTAGGGTATTTTCTGACTTTTTCACTCTCCGATTTATAATAAGTACATTTATTCATATCACACCTCCTCTGGTTGATAATAAGATAATATCACAGTTGGTTTATTTTGTCAAGAGCCTTTTTATAATTTAATGAAAAATCCTCACCAATATACTTATTGAGGATTCTGTCCATGTCTTTTTGGATAGGGTGGTAATAGAAGAGGTTTGTCATTCTTATTTTAAATATTATTAGGATTAGTTCTTTCACTCAAAGACTCCTGTTCATGTACTGTAAAATATTTTAATTCTGCTTCTTTTCTTACTTTTATTGCTTCTTCTTCAGTATTATATGTTCCTAACCAAATGCTCTTTCCATCCACCATTATTTGAGGTATCCATTTATATACTCCATTATGTTTATTATAATTAACACCAACTGTTTTATTTTCTTTATGCATATTCTGAGCATTTTGTTGTTTAGTAACTAATCTAAGATTTATCTTTCTATTATCTAATTTATCACCGTTTATATGGTCTAAAATTTTATTCTTATTTGGTGTAAAATCATTAACATAATTATGGAGTATTATTTTTTTATTTACATCTTGTGTTGAACCATACACATAGCCACTTGGTCTTAAATACCATTTAAAATCTTTACATTTATTCACCATATCTAAATCTATTTTAGTATAATTTTTTATCTCACCATATTTATCATAAAGCTCTATAAGTGCATGGTCATCTTTAATAATAATTTCATTAGGGTCATATATAGTTCTTTTATATATTTTTCCATGTCTTGATAATTGTAGGTAATGTTTTCTGCATAAATATCTACCAAACTTCTTCATTCCATATACTTTTGTTTCTTTATCTGTTATTCCACATTCTGAACAAACTTTCATTATTCTTCTCCTATTTTAACTTATGTATCACTTGATTTTTTCCTACTAGAAAAACACCGTATTGTTCTTCAGCATGTTCTATTCCTAATATAAATTCACCCGTTTTTATATAATCTAATTCATCTAGTATGCTCTGTGCAACCTCTTCTAGTTCAAAATGAGTGTATAACCATAGAGGTTTATTAAAAGCCCCTCTAAGTGCCCTCAGTAGCTCCACAATGGATTCTACAGGCTGGTCTAAAGGTTCTCCTCCTAATATACAAATATGATCAAACTTATATGAAGGAATTTCTTTTAATTTTTCAATTATATCCTCAACTGTAAGAGGTTCTCCTGCATCACAATCCCATGTATGGTCTGAATGACACCCTGAGCAATAACCGTTACCTTGATTACATCCACTTATATAAATATTTACACTAATCCCTGATGTTTCATGTAAAGAACTTTCTTTAATACTATATATATTCATTTTTACTCCTGTAAAAAGCCCCAGTTAAGGGGCTTTTAATTTAGACTTGAGGTTTTACTCTCTTGTCTGTTTCTGCTTTTTTCCCATCATTTTGAGATGAGATTGGGCTGATGTACCCAACAACTTTTGCAAACTTTGTGCTTTTAACTTTGTACACGATTCTCTCCTTTTTCAGTGGTTTCTACAATACCACCTCTTTTAATAATAAGTTCTATTTCTTCCTCTGTATGGTCAAAAGGACAATAATCATAATTACCATCTAATCTCCCATGTACAGGGCATGTAGATATTGTCGGTGATATAGATATATAAGGTAAGTTGTAATTGTAACAAGACTTATATACTATATCTTTACATTTATCTGCTGTTAATGTTCCTTCTGTGTAGAAATGAATAACAGTTCCACTTGTGTATTTTACTTGTAAAGAATCTTGATGGTCAAGAATCTTAAAAATATCAGTATTCATTTCATCATCTTGAGGAATCCATGTACTGTTTGTATAATATGGTGTTTCCCCATCTAAACCTAGTCCTGTAATGCATTCTCCATCAAAATATTTCTTGTCATATAAAGCTAGTTTGTATGATGTTCCCTCCCCTGGGGTTGCTTCAAAATTAAATAATAATCCCTTAGACCAGCCATCATATTTATAGAAATCTTTATACTCTGCCTGATATTCTTTTAATAGGCTTAATTGGTAGTCCATAAGTTCTTCAGCAAGAGCTTTACCTTCTTTAGATATAATACCATTATCTATACCTAAATTAAGAAGAGCTTCATGCATACCAATAATACCAATTGTGTTAAAATGGTTTGAAAAGTCATTAAGAACCATTGAAGTAAATGGAAATAATCCATGCTTTAAATATTTCTCTACAACCCTTCTTTTATCTACAAGAGATTTTTTAGCCATATTACTTGTATACTTATATAATACTTTTAATCTTTTAACATCTGTATCAGCTTCAAAGAAATCCTTCTGAGTGGTATAGGGAAGTTCTGTCAGAATTTCTATAACCTTATCGTTGTTAGGATTGTGTGCCATGAAAGCCAATCTTGGAGCATTTATAGTAACTACACCAATAGAACCTGTAAGCTCTCCTGCACCAAATAAGCCTCCACCCCCATTACTTAGTTCAGAAGTATCTAACCTGAGGCGGCAACAAAGACTACGCACATCTGTTGGGTCTAGTGTACTGTTAATAAAATTAGAAAAATAAGGTATTCCTGTCTTTGCTGTTAATTCAAATATGCCTTGTGCAACTTCAGAATTCCAATCAAAATCTTTGGTAATGTTATATGTGGGTATAGGGAAAGCAAATACCTTACCATTAGCATCACCTTTTAACATCACCTCTGTAAAGGCTTTATTAAACATATCCATTTCTTTTTGGCAGTCACCATATGTGTAATCTAGCTCTTTTCCTCCTACAACTACCAAATTATCCTTCATATCTTTGGGAGGAGTAAGACTAAGTGTTATATTAGAGAAGGGTGATTCCATACCAGCTCTGTATGTTGAACCTAATTCATAAATAAAAGCTTGTAAAGCTTGCTTAACCTGTTTATAGGTTAGTTTATCTTCTCTAATAAATGGTGCTAGATATGTATCTACATCAGAAAATGCACTAGCCCCAGAAAATTCATTAGCTATTAAGAATGTCCATTGTGTCATATGTCTTAATATAGTATCAAAATGCACTGCTGGAGAACTATTTGTTAGGCTGCCTGGTGCTCTTAGACCGTCTTTAATTAAACCTCTTAATGACCAACCAGAACAGTATGGCGATAATCCCCCCGATAAATCATGTATATGCATTAAATGATTTCTATGTGTATATGATACATCTTTATCTAACATATCTAATGTGTATTCAGCTATAGCTTTACCAGATAGTTGTTTCATCATACCTGCCATAGAATAGGTTTGATTTGTATTCTCTTTAATTCTCCAATTGTCTTTTGTTAAATAACTGTTTATCTCGTCCTTCAATTCTTATTTCTCCTTTCTTCTTCTATAATATAAATGTGTATCCATTACATCTACACATTACATTTTCTTCTTCTGTATGAACATACCATACTTTTCCAATATAGTCAAGTACTTCTCGGTTATTCATACTCTTGACACTTCTTGCATGTACATTTAGTTTGTGTGTTGGATTTTTATTGCCTTTTTTTATTTTACTATTAACCCATGGTCTTTTACCTGCATTAATAGTTAATACTGATAATTGTTCTCCTATATGTAGGTTGTCCACTTGTACACGTATTCTACCATAACTTCTTTCTTCAATATGACCATCAAATTTTCCCCAAGTATCTAATACAATATTAGACTGCCTTTTACTTAACTTTAAAAAGAAATCTGGAAGTTTTTTCTTAGTACCATCTAATAAATCTACAATATACTTTATATTTTGAAGATAATATTTGGTTGCTAAACTTTCATTTCCTTTGTATTTTTCACGTTGCTCATCACTCAACACAGAATCAAAATTAGAATGTATTCTAGTCAATGTATGTTTGATATTATATTTAGCAAGTAATTCTTTAATTCTATTATTACCATATCTTAAATCAGATTTACTTATTATTATTGAGCTTTTTGTTTTTATATATCCATCACATATAATGATAGTTAATAACTCTAGTAAATCATCTTCTATAGGGTAGTCTTTCCTCTCTATGTCTATACTTACAGGAATACCTATTGGGGTTTTCTCTTTTATCAACTCCTTGGAATGTTTATAAATATTTACATGAGAATTATTCTTCTTATGATATATTTCTGAATCCTCTGTAACCTTTATCTCTAAATCCCTCCCATAATACCTATGAATCTTTCCATTGTAATTCTCACACACAATTTCTTTTATTGGAACTTCTTTTACTACACCATCTGTTATTCCATACACTACATCATCACTTTGTAAATCTTTTATATTTTTAAATCCATTTACTGTGAGAATTTCTGTATCTTCTGTTACTCTTTTATGTCTCAACAATCCTCTCCTTTCCTCCTCATTTTTAGAGGAGGCATACTTCTATTATATCACACATGGAAAAAATCAATGCACGCCATAATCCATACCCTCTACCTGCTTCTTATTCACACTTATCTTTAGAACAACCCCATCCAATTTCCCATCCTCAGTCTTATTCTCATAAGTGAACATCCTAAGCCATCCATCAACCTCATCATAATACACTTTTTCACCTCTAACCACGTATTCTTTCCCTGTCTTACCTACAATTTTCACCTATGCTCTCCTTAATTCTTAAAAAACTCATCACTAATAGATATATTTACTAATAAACAATGCTTCTGTAATTTTTCATCCCAAAGTTCTACAGCTATACAATCATCGAAACTTTTAAATGTATCTGCTATCCATCTTGATTCAGGATAATCTTCACACCATAGGATTGAGTTATTTTCTACATCACAACAAGGACATCCATCACCTATAATTTTATCTAGGCAACAATTACACCCTAACAATGTAAATCTTCCTGCTTCTTCACAAAATGTTGAAGCCTTTGCTGTTTTTAATACTCTTCTTACTGCTTTATCTAAGTCTTTCACTTTTCACTCTCCTTTAAATAATTTGCATACTCATCAAATTTCTCAATACACTCTTCCAATGTGGCAAATCTTTCTCCAAAATCTTGACTACATTCATCATAGAATCCAAACTTTCCTGTTTTTGTATCTATAAACATATGATTTAGACTTCTAATCTTTGTTTCTTCATTTAAACTATTTTTCACCTTCTAACACTCCTTAATATTCCATCCATATATGCTTTTAATATCTGTATTTCACAATCTTTTTCTACTAATTTTATTTTCAACTCTTCTATAGTGGGTTCAGGTTCTTTATCCTTCATATATTCTTCCCATGCTTTTTTGATTTCTTCAACATACATTCTATCAAATTTTAGCTCGCTTCCTCCATCTAAGTATACGATAGGAAAGAAGTACCCTGGTTTCCCTAAATATACTGCTACAACTTTATCCAAATCTATTGTTGTTGAATCTGTATTATATATCCTTGACATATTGAAGAGCCTCCGACCCACAGTAAAATTCGCCATCATGCTCTAGGATAGGTAATTCCATCATCCCTGTCTTTTGAGCTACTTCCATTGTTTCAGCACCTTGTACATATGTATATACATATCCTTTAGTGTCTAGCATCTTCTTTACAAGGATACATTTGGAGCATCCTACATTTCCATAAACTTTAATCATTACTAAGTCCTCCTAATCACTTCTTTGTAATATCCATATAATTCTCTATTTGCTTGTTCTTTTGTTGGAAACCTTCTGTAAATATCATCTGTATCCACTTCTGTATAATATCCATAACCTAAATCGTCTTTGAATACCCTTCTATTTGTTAATATATGTATTTGTCCTGTATTTCTTAAATATCTCTTTTCTTCATTTGATAATCCTACATCTAATCTAAATGGTATCCCTGAAATAAGTATTCTACCATATAAATAATCTACACGAGCTAAAGAAGGGATATTATGACTGAGTTTACTATCTTTTAAATAATCCTCTATCTTTTGACATATACTCCTTAGTATTTCATCATCTCCATCATATATCATTTTTTAAACCTTCTAAGTGCCTAATAAGGATGTCTATAGCTTCAATGTTTTTAAATTCCAATGTGAGCAGAGGATTATTTTCTTCTAAAACTTCTAAAGCTGTATCTTTTGTTATATGTTCATCTCCTTCATATACTCTATCTAATTGAAAAATAGATATACCCTTATTTTTAGTTTCTTTATTTATGCCTCTTGCTATTAGCTTATCTCTGTTAAATATTATATTCATCTCTTCCTCCTAATCTTCCCACACCATATACATTTTGTATAAGTACACATAGTATATGTATTATACCAAGTTATATAATCATGTTTACAAAATAATCTTTTAATAAATGTTATCATATATTACTCTTCATATAATATATATTTTCTTTATTTACATTAAATTGTTTTATTATTTGTTTAGTCCTTTCATCTATATACCAATTAAAAGCATCAATAAGCTTATTAACTTTATCATCATATATAAATCCTATATCATTCATTCCTATGGGTATTGCTTCTAATACTACATCATTGATAGTTTTATAAGCCTTCGTTAAACCATTATCTGTTAATATTATTCTTTGTAATTCCTTTTCCATATTATTTACCTCTCTTTATTATGATTATTACATACTTTATTACATTTGTCAATAGTCTAAGGATAAAAAAGCACAGAACTTTTATATTCTGTGCTAAATGAAAGAATGTTTACCTTTTTGAATAAGGATTTGTTAGATTAAGACCACCGTTACTGAAAACCTACAAAGTATTGCATACTTATGTTTCATTCCTTTTATTTACAAAAAAACAATACAACACTGTATTTGTTAAAATGTATAAATCCAAGGCATAAATTCCCCACTAACGTATGGGTATATTTTTATTAACTAATGTTAATTGTTTTTCTCCGTATTCCTCTAAATTTAAAGATGCTTGTATATCTCTGTCTATAATATTACCACAAGAATAACAAATATAATCTCTTTCTTTTATATGTATAAATTCCTTTATATTTCCACACTTAATACATTTTTTTGTGGAGGGAAACCATTTATCAGCTAGTATAAATTGGATGTTGTTCTTTAAACACTTATATTCTATATACCACCTAAATTTATGCCAATTTTGTTCTAATATATATTTAGAATATTTATTATTTTTTATTATTCCTTTAATTGATATATCCTCTAGTACTATAAATTTAGGGTTGTTTTTTATAATATTAGCCGTAGCTTGATGTAAATAGTTTACTCGTATATTATATAAGCGTTTATATAAGTCTTTTAGATATTTATCTAATTTAGAAATATTGCTTGTTTTATGTAATTTTCGTCCTTTAGTAAAAGGCTGGTTTTTATTATTAATAAAATACTTTCTTTGTATTTTTCTCTGAGTATGTTTTATTTTATCTTTTAATTTACAGACAGTGCCTGACTTATTTATATTACTATATGTAACCCCATCAGAACATATAGCTAGATTTTTTACACCTAAATCTATTCCTATACCTTTATTGTTCTGTTTAGCATTTACTAATGATTCTTGTAAAAAAGAAACAGTGAAATACCAATATTTACCATCATATATAATACGAGGATTACATAGTGGTGTGTCTTTAGGTACATTTACTTTTTCTCCTAGCCTAATCCAATTTAATTTTTGCTTGTTGGCTTTTGTATTTTTTGCAAATTTGGCGACTTTTATATATGATTCTGTTATTTTTAATTTTAACGGGTCTTGATAGAAACTCTTTTTACTATTACTGTTTTTGAATTTTGGTTTAGCAATATTACCATTATAGTAATTTAGAAATACCTCACAACAATCTTTTATTGCTTGTTTTGGTACGTTGTTATCAACATCTTGTAGCCATTTAAATTCTTCAGTTCTTTTTAATACAGTTAATTCCTTACGTAAATCCCCATTTTTTAAAAATCTTTTTGTTTCAGCATAATGTTTTAATTGTTTTTCTAATGTCCAATTGTATATAAATTTAGCTGCATTACTATACAATTCTAATTTTGTTTTTTGTTTATTGTTTGGTTTTAAATGCACCCTGATTGTAGTATACATTTTTACTCCTTTAAAGTAACGTGTATAGGCTTATACACCTATACACACCTATTCTAGGATTTTGAGATTTAGTGACCACCTCCCTCTTATACAACTATTGCTGTACGTGTCGTTAAAGTTATATTGTTACTACATGGTGACTTCTTGTTTTATCTTGTCTACTGTCTTTCTATACTCTAAATATTTGAGGTCTTGACTGTTGGCAATCCCCAAGTTGATTAGTTTGTATTCATCATCTTGCGAGTAAATCTCTCTGATAGCTGATACAATTTTAATATCTCTTTGTTTTTTTGTTTGTTCTAGATTATAAGTTTCCCAATCAAAAGGGGTTTCTACAAGCTTGTCATCAACTATCTTGTATCTTGGTTCTCCTGTAGGAAGCATTAAAGGGTTTAAATCTTCTTCTGTTTCGTATAAAGGGTAGTCTACTGTTCCTATGGTTAATTGCCCTTTAATATATCCATCAACAATTATATACTTGTACATTTTTAGTCTCCTATTCTATCTATCATAACATAGCAATAATTTGGGTCTGGATTATTGTTTGTGTTTGATCCATTACTGTATGCAAGTATGTTTATATAATCATTTTTTTCTAGCCTCAAAGATATAGTTCCCTGTGCATATGAGTACCCTGTATATGCAGCACCTTGATTATATGTCAGCATAGACACCTGGGAATTGTTTTTTTGTGCGAACATATATAAATGTTGACCTTGTGGATAATTACCTATCTCACCTAAAATGGATGCAGTTATACTGTAAACACCCTGTATTGGAGCAGGAAATTTCCAGTTACTACCTGTAACTACAGCATTATTAGTATCCTCTACTTTAACCTCAAAATCTACTATTCCGTTTAATGGTGCCGATAAGGATTTTCTGTATTCTGCTCTTACAACTTTAGTATAAGCATATACCCATCCAGTAGCACTAACCCTCTCAATAGTAACCTCGTCATATTGATTAGTTAGGGTAATAGATGAAGAACCATCTGGGAATGTATGTCCACTAGGCAATGTTATTGTAATTGTTCCTGCTGTAGCACTGATTTTTCTAATAACCTTCATCTCACCAAGTTCTAAGGCAGGTACTGTAATAGTAGCTGCTCCTACGTCTACATTAACTGTTTTCTCAACACCTAAAGTATGATTCCCTGTTACTGTCAACTCCCCAACAGCTAACTCACTTGTATACCTATATACTCCATCCCTATAAATCCTATTAGCATATTGACTTCCTTCTACTGGAAATGCCATAATTTTTCACCTCTTTATTTAGTCTTACTTATATTATAGCATATTTGGAATTTCTTTTATTTCTAGGAAGTAAGGTGCTAATAAACTAAAAATATTATTGATATCCTCCTCAACAATATTATATTTACTTAATATATTTCCTAACTTTTCCATAATATCTTTAAGGGATTCTACACCTTTTACTTCTACTGCTGTATTTACCAATGCCATATTTCCTCCTAGGTAGTAGTTTTACACTCTACTTCTTCAAAAAAGTTCAGTATCTCTTTATCATCTAAATCAATACCATATATAAAATTACCACAGGTATCCTTGGTTAGACCAATAGTTGCTTCATACATAGAATTTACATATGAGGTTTTACGTCCATCAATACATTCTAATACAGTTCCTTTAGGTATTATTATATCTTCTTTTAATCTATAACTCTTCATTATAGTATTCCTCTAAATCCTCTCTCAGTAATATAACATCCTCTAAACAATCTACTAAAATCTTCTGAGCTTCTTTGTCATTCTTAATCACATCTCTCTCACCTTCTGTGGTATATGACAAGTAATCAGAAAGATTTAGTAAGGTAGTGAACATAATATTATTAGTTCTTACCAATAAATCATAATCCTCTACAGAACAGTTAATAAAATTATCCACTGTAGCACTCATCTTTAAATAATCCTGCTGTTCTTGAACCTTACCCAAAACACTAAATGTCTTAGATAATTTCTGCCATGCTTCATCTCTAATAAGTAGACCATTGTTATAGTTATGCCTAATATTATTTATAAAGTTATTTTTCATCTATATATTTCTCCTATATAGTGATTATAGCATACTTTAAATCATTTGTCAAGCCTTTCGATAAAAATTTATTTATTATTTTTTAGACCCTCGGTTAAGAGTGCTTTTATTAAATTACTTTGCTAACAACTTTCTAATATAATCAAGACCTTTCTGATATACAACTGTTTTTAAATTTATCTGCACATCACCATTAGGTTTAGACCATGTAGACTCAATGACTTTAAAATATCCTGCATCAACATATTTTTGATAAGGTTGGTTGTTTTTCATTAAGACACCTTTATCTCTAAGAAAAGCAAATAATTGGTTTCTACCCTGCTCTCCCATAGTTAAAATCTTTGCTACTTCGCCCATTTCTAAGATATCATCAGAACCTGCCACAGCATCATAGAATTCTACTTTAGGTAATTGTTTGGTTATTGTTTCTTCTTTTTGCTTATTTTCTAGTTGTAGCTTTTCATTCTGTTCAACTGTGGTAGCTAATTGTCTTAATGCTTCACTGTATGATTGGGGTAAAGTATATTTATTAATTGAATTTCGTGCTTTATTTTCCATAAATATAAAGTACTGTCTAGCCTCTTTTCCTCTAGAATTTCTAGATAACATACACAATTCTTTAGCCATATCAAGGGATATACCGTAATCAGTAGTTATATTACCGTTCGACACCATGTCGAACCCCTCATAATCAACACCCTCTATGAAGTATTCCTCATTTACTATGTTTTTTAATGACCATCTAGCCCACTGACTTTTATCATAACCTAAAAACTCGTACAAGTCCTTAGCACTTACTGTTGTCATACCATTTTTTTCTGATATTCTTAACACTTCTCCCATTGGATGATTTAATACATCATCTCTTTTAATGATTTCCATTTCTCTTTTCTCCTAAAAAAATAATTACACCCACCCCAGTCTGAACTGTATGTACTAAGGCGAACGTTTTTCCTTAGTAATACAAAGTGGTGAGCATAATTATTTAAACTATAATTTAGTTTACGTTCTTAATATATAAGAGGTGTTCAGTCCCTATACTTATATTATAGCATACATGGAATATTTTTAATTAAA
>QKEK01000089.1 GCA_003251775.1 Clostridia bacterium
CAAACTTAGATGAGTTTTACATGGTCAGAGTAGGAAGTCTATATGACCGTTCCTTACTTAAGGATGATTATTTAGACAATAAGACCTTACTAACAGCGAAGCAACAGCTAAATGCTATATATGACGAAACAGCACTGCTAGTACAAAAACGTGATTTAATATATGAGAGGCTATGCACTGAAATGGAGGAGCATGGTGTTATACATGTAACCCCAGAAAATATTGCAGAGAGGGATTTACCTTACCTAAGTGATTATTTTAATCAAGAGCTTTTCCCATTACTATCACCGCAGATTATCGACCACAAGCATCCCTTCCCACACCTTGCTAATAAACAGCTTTACATAGGGCTTTTCCTTAACAATCAAGATAAATCTGTATTTGGTCTTATACCAATAAATGACTATTTGGAAAACCTAATTCTATTGCCATCTGTGAATAGCTTTAAGTATATGCTAGTTGAAGAAGTGATATCAATGTTTGCAAGCTCAGTATTTAAAGGCTATGATATCGTTGATAAGGTTGTTTTCAGAATAACAAGGAATGCTGACTTAGAGGTTGATGAAGCCTATTATGAAGAGGATGCAGACTACAGAAGCACAATGACTGAGCTTTTAAAAAAAAGAAAAAAGCTTGCACCTGTACGCTTGGAGCTATCATTAAAGCCAGGTCATAAGTTTGAGCACTTTTTGTGCAAAAAGCTTGGTCTGTCTGAAAATCAAGTTTTCATAACCTCTAGTCCCATGTATTATTCGCATATTAATGCTATTTCTAAGTATCTGAATAACAAAAGATATACCAATCTCTTCTATAGTCCGTTAACCCCCCAAAGCTGTAAATATATACACGAAAACGAATCGGTAATACAAAGGGTGCTAAAACAGGATGTGCTTTTTAGTTATCCTTACCAAAGTATTAACCCACTTATACGCCTACTTAAAGAGGCTGCCTCAGATAGATATGTAGTATCTATTAAAATTACCTTGTATCGTCTTAGCTGTGACTCAAAAATAGTTGATGCACTAATTGAGGCGTCTGAAAATGGTAAAGAGGTCGTTGTCGTTGTTGAGCTAAACGCCAGATTCGATGAGGAAAATAATATTAATTGGTCAAACAAGCTTGAAGAGGCAGGTTGCAAGGTTATTTACGGTATAAGTAAATTCAAGGTTCATTCAAAAATACTATTGATTACACGCAAGGAGGGTAAGAAAACGCAGTATTTAACGCATGTTGGAACAGGAAACTACAATGAGAATACTGCAAAGCTGTATACTGATATCAATATTTTAACCTCAGAAAGAGTAATTGGAGAGGATGCAATCCGCTTTTTCAATAACTTAACAATATCTAATATGAATGATGTATACAAGGTTTTATTGGTCTCCCCTCATGGTATTAAGAACTCCTTTATTAAGCTGATTGATGAAGAAATAGAGTATTGTAGGAAACGAGGTATAGGAAGAATAATTGCTAAATTCAACTCTCTGACTGATAAGGATTTGATTGACAAACTAATTGAAGCCTCTTGTGCAGGAGTCAAAATAGATTTAATAATAAGAGGCATTTGTTGCTTACAGCCTGGCATAAAGAGTAAAACAGAAAACATCAGTATAAAAAGTATAGTCGGTAGGTTTTTAGAGCATTCACGCATGTATTACTTTTATAATGGTGGTAACGAAAAGCTGTACATAGCTTCGGCTGACCTAATGACAAGGAATATGGAAAAAAGGTTTGAAATAGCTTGTCCTATTTTAGATTCGAATATAAAAAATGAGATTGTAGAGATGCTGGAGGTACACTTAAGAGATAATGTTAAGTGCCGTATTCTTCATACTGACGGTAATTATTACTATAAACCTAATAAGGGCGAGCCACGTATAGATAGCCAGATATACCTGTACGACCAAGCATATCAGAATAACAAGCCAATCGAAGCATCAAGCTATTCACAAAAGAAGCATATCATACCTGAAAATGTGATTTCAAAGCTTATTGAAAAGGTGAAATATCGAGTTAATGAGTTTTTGTAGCTTCTTACATCTAGCTATTAAGCATTATGAATCGTTGTGTTTATTTTTCTTTATATCATTAAGGGCTTTAAAATACTCCTTTAAATCAAATTCTATGCCATTTCTTAGCTTCTCATATGGAAAAACCATAGAAACCGAGTTAAGAAATGCTACTGTAGATATAATCAGATTACTCAAATTACTGCTGTTATCAGTTTTTTTATAGCATCCGTAGAATAAAGAATTAATTATATATTTGTCCCTAGCCATATCCCTAGCCATATCCCTAGCCCTAGCCCTAGCCCTAGCCATATCCATAGCCATATCCATAGCCCTAGCCATAGCCCTAGCCATATCCATAGCCATATCCATATCCATAGCCATATCCATATCCATAGCTATAGCCATATCCCTAGCCATATCCATAGCCATAGCCATAGCCATATCCCTAGCCATAGCCATAGCCATAGCCATTTCCCTAGCCATAGCCCTATCCATAGCCATTTCCCTATCCATAGCCATAGCCCTATCCATAGCCCTAACCATAGCCGTATCCTTAGATTTAATATTTAGTCTTTGTTTTGAAACAAATAAAATGAAGACCATTAATAATTTTATGAGATTTGGTTCATCTCCCTCTTTATTATGCTTCCTAATGTAATCTTCGATATCCGAAAGCTCTGAAGCATTTAAGTTAGTAAACCCAATACCTAGAAGCTTGCTAAAAAAGCTTATATATTCATTCAATTCCACCTTTTCTTCCAATTTAATTATAAATGAGTCTTCTTTACAGATTACAGCTAATTTTCCTAGACTATATACATCAGGATTTAATCTATTAAGATAAAAATATGGCATATTATCAAGATTTATTGATGTTACAAAATTATTTTTTGTTTTTACAAACTCATTTATTTGAAATTCATTTTTCAGATACTTACTAAATTCACCTTCCTTCAAGGAATTTCTTGATACATCTAGCTCTATTTCATTACCCCCAAAACAAAGAAGGATATCAAAATGATTACCGAAACAGTGACTTACTAAACTGTTATATTTGTTTGTATCCTTAACTAGAATACCTTGATTAAGTGCAGTTATACTTGCAGTTATACTTTGGCTTTCATAAATCTCATTATCCTTTTTGTATAGGAATACTCCAAACGGCATAAAATCTTCACTCTCTGGGTTTATATATTCCCAATAGCAAACAGGATTTTGATTATCATTAAATTGAATCTCTCCATTATTATCGAAAGGCATATATAGTAATATTTTGTTTTTCTCAGTACCTTTTTTTAGTTCTCTTATATGGCTAAATCTGCTTATTTTCTTATTATACCCCTTATTATCTCTTATATTGATATCGAACTCTATATTGAAAATGTTCTCTTCTATATATTTCAATATTTTTTGCTTGTCGAAGTTGCCCTCGGTCTCGGAATTTCTGCCAAAAACAGTTATTTTTGTCCCTATATCATCTTTATCCCTGTTTTCAATAAAGAAGCATCCATCAAGGTTAGGTATATCCAAAAAATTACCCTTTGACTCGTTAGTATAGAATCTTGAGTGTACCGATATCCTTTTCCCTACTAAAAAGCAAGACAAAAAACCTATTCCGAATTGACTTATGGGAATATGCATTATATCCTTGTTTTCCTTCAGTTTATCAAAGTCATCACTTTTGTAGAAGCTTCTTCCAATGGACATGAAATATCTTTCCAATATGTATTTATCCATGCCTCGACCATTATCACTTATTTCAAATGTTTCACAGGTTTTTCCGTCATCGTCTGTAAATGCACCAAAGGTTATAGTAATTTCTCCTTTTTCTTTAAAGCCACAATACTTTCTCCTCAGATTAATAGCATCAATGGCATTTTGTATCAACTCTCTGGCAAATGCCTCCTGCTCTGGGTAGATATTTCTTCCAGCAAGCAAGGGGATTAGCTTTGGTATATATGCTTCAAAATGGGATACTTGTAGTGACAAATCATTAGGCAATAGCATCCGCTCATTCTTCGCTGTTATATAAAAGATGTGAAAATTGACTTTCGCAAAACCGTCCTCTAGCTTGTTCAATATGAAATAAAACTCCTGCAAAATCAGGGCT
Organism: Clostridia bacterium; assembly: GCA_003251775.1. Lineage (GTDB taxonomy): Bacteria > Bacillota > Clostridia > DSM-8532 > SZUA-474 > SZUA-474. The sequence continues at coordinate 4,123 of QKEK01000089.1, forward strand.
AATGCCTTATGAGATGTGGCATTTCTCGAAGTCACCTCTACTGAGATACTACTCCTTATCTCATCAACCTTGATGTGCAAATCATTATTAATACTGATTTCCTCTTTTTTGAAATTTAGATTACTTTTTTGTTTCAAATACCTGTCAAAAAACACTCTGGGTGATATTCTCACTGCCATATACAATTCTGTTAAGAATCATCATATATGTTAGATACTTCACATTGTCGCTTGATATTTCCCCATCAACTGCTTTCTTATATGCATCTGACATACGATATAAATTCTCTTCTTTTATTATATTTAAGATTTCTCCCTTTATAGCATTGAAAGCAGTACAGAGATATTGTTCTGCATCATTTGCAGACTCAATGCATTTCTCCTCACCAGCGGACTGTTTGCAAAACCTATAATTCATGGCGAGTAATATAATATAAGCAATTTTGGAATCATTCATTATGTCTAGATTGCATTGGCTTACCGCACCGATGCATTTATCAATATTTTTTATTAAATCATCTGTATAAATAGTTTCAAGCTGACGGTATTTTCTATTATAATCATCATTTTTTGTTAGCGACCGAAGTAATCCGTACTCTTTAATGTCAACAGTTTCAAACGGTAGATTAACCGTTCTTGCATCTGAAAAGCTACCATTTCTAGCTTCAAATTCAGTATAAGAGATGTCTCGCTTTTCCTCTGGAAGGAAAACCTCTATGTAATTAAAGCTATTCATTGCTACGTCATCCTTATTCAAAGAGCCACCTGCCAGAATAGTTGCAATCTTCTCTGATTCGTTTTTCGATATCGGATCATTTATTATCATTCTCCTATTTCTTGATTCATGCTTGTGTCCGTGCAGTATAAGCGATACATTGAATTTAGAAATCTCATTTAAAAATGCCTCACTATTTCTAATATAACTCAAATCCTCATAGCCTTTATTACGCTCTTCAATAACATAAAAATGATTATGCAGAAAAACGACTGTTTTGTATTTTGAAGGCTCAGGGAGTGCCTCATACTTCGTGTAAATAGCATCGAATTGTACATCACTTATAGCTCCATAACACTTATAATCTTCCTCATTTATATCGGGTTGTTTTGTACCACATTTTGGGCAGAATGTATATATTTGTATTGATTCTTTACAGCTAGAGCATTTAATTGGTTTATTCTTATCAAATAGATTATCATATTTTACGGAGTTGTAACCAATAAAAGCGATTTTCTCTTCTTCAAATTCTCTGAAAACACAGAAATCTTTGAAATCCTTGAGGTTCTTATCATATAAATAGTATTCTGGTATCTTATTTTTATAAAAAGCATTAAGAAATCCTAAATAATAATTGAACTGCTTACTTTTGTCTTTTTCTCTCTCTATTTCGTGGTTTCCTGGTACAAATAATATGTCTTCCTTCGATAATATTTT